>CAZLSK010000105.1:0-5039 GCA_964562075.1 uncultured Candidatus Nitrosotenuis sp. | reverse complement strand
AAGTAGATCATCTAGATTTCAGGAGGCCGCGATGTACATTTGCAGGATTCTGTCGAAGAGCTACTCCTAATCGGTGCAAAAGGCATAATCAGTGCAGGCTATCTTACGATGGGTGGAAACGATATGAAAAAAGACCTCGCGATAATCAAAAAAATCAATCTTGAAGCCTAAGCTGAAATTCGCAAGCCAAGTTCTTGCTGAGATAAAAAAAGAAAACCTCTACCGACGACTGCGCCATGTAAAGATAAGCGGGCCATACATTATAATGGGCTCAAAAAAACTAATGAATTTTTGCTCAAACGATTACCTTGGCTTATCGACAACAAAGATTCCAATCAACCAGTTGCAATCAAGCTCAAGACTCGTTTCTGGGAATGACGTCTCATTTAGAAAGCTGGAAAAGGCGCTTGCCAAACACAAATCACAGAACTCCTCCTTGGTTTTCCCTACTGGATACATGGCAAATCTTGGAGCCATTTCTGCCTTGATTGGTAAAAACGATCTTATCCTAAGTGACGAGCTAAACCACGCAAGCATTATTGAAGCATGTAGGTTGTCTGGTGCAAAAACACTTGTTTACAAACATAATGACGTAGAAGATTTAGCAAAGAAACTGCGAGATCACAAGAATTCAAGAAAATTCATCATTACGGAGGGAATTTTCAGCATGGATGGAGACTTTGCAGCACTGGACCAGATTGCAGACATTTCAGAACAGCATGACGCGGTATTGGTTTTAGATGACGCACATGGGGATTTTACAGTAGGTAGTGATGGAAAGGGTTCTGCCGATTATTTTGGTGTTGAAAAAAAAATTGATGTTTACATAAGTAGCCTGAGCAAGGGCCTTGGCTCTTTTGGAGGCTACGTTGCCTCTGATCAAAACGTTGTTGATTTGTGTATAAACCGGGCACGTTCTTTCATCTACACCTCAGCGCTTCCGTCATTTCTTGTGGATTTGTCACTACGTAGATTTGCCCAAAACAGAGAAAAAAGAAGAAAAAAGCTAGAACAAAACGTGTTGATGTTTTCTTCAGGACTAAAAGAGATCGGTTATGGCATAAAGTCGTTGACTCACATCATACCAATAATAATTGGACCCGAAAAGACGGCATTAGAGTTTGGCAAATACCTCTATGACAATGGAGTCTATGCACAACCAATCCGATATCCGACGGTAGCAAAAGACAGTGCAAGGATCAGAGTTTCTGTTACCGCGTGGCTATCAAAAGTACAGATAGAAGCGGCATTAACAGTATTTGAAAAAGCAGGAAAAAAGTTTAATCTCCTCTAGCTATCGGCGCAGATCATAGCCAAGAAATGCTGGCGAGCCAACATAGACTGCAATTGCGATTATTATTGCAAATGCAATGCCAATAATGATGAATCTTTTGTTCATGGATCATTGCTTAATTTAGCCAGATAAAAAGCAATACAAATTGGGACAAATCTGGAAATAGACTTTAATAAAAAATCAGAGACCAAAGAACATGCCAGATATCACAATAGCAGTAGCAGCATTAGCTGGACTAGGCTCGTTTCTTGCACCGTGCATTCTACCTGTGATTCCTGCATTTTTGGCATACATTTCCGGTACCACATTAACTGAGATCCAAAGAAACAACGGTTCTGTCAACCTTATCTCAAACCGATTCAACATTCTGATGAATACAATATTTTTCGTTCTAGGGTTTTCTGTGATATTTTCAATTTTTGGTGTCATACTAAACAGTGTTCTTGGAAGCAATGCCGCCGCTCTTACTGCTGGCTTTAATCAGGTTGGCGGAGTAATCATAATTGGATTTGGTGCCTTTATGCTACTATCAACAAAGATTACCAAGCTTAACTTTGAAAAGAAGTTCTTCCCAAAAGGTGGTAAAGCTAGCTATCCTCTTTCCTTTGTCTTCGGGTTGGCATTTGCCACCTGCTGGACCCCATGCATAGGCCCGATTTTGGGAACCATTCTCACACTTGCTGCAACAACACCTGGTCAGGCATTTACTCTGCTACTTGCATACTCGTTAGGGTTAGGCGTTCCGTTCATCTTGATGGGTGTGTTCTTTTCTAGGATGACTAAAATAGTTAGGGCGCTAAGTAAACATCTAAAATACTATTCAATTATCATGGGTTCTTTCATAATACTGCTTGGCATTCTGGTTCTCACAAACCAGCTTGCAGCCATTGCTAGTTTTCCATTTCTAAGTGATTTGGTGTTGCTGGGGTAAACGTCATGAGGTCTGAGCTAAAAACTGCAGTCATAATGGGTGTAATCATTGCCGGCGGACTTGGTGTCCTAGGAGTATATTTTACCTCACTTGAACAAACCAGCCAGAATCAGATAGGCAGCATTCAAACCGCATCAAGTGTAGATTTAAACATAGACAAAAGCGGCTTCAAAAAGGCACCACACCTTGAGGGAATTTCAGGATACATCAACACAAATGCTCAAGAGTTTACTGATCAGCTAAAGGGCAAAGTAGTTGTCTATGATATCTGGACATACAGCTGCATCAACTGCCAACGAACACTTCCATACATAACTGCATGGAATGAAAAATATGCAGACCAAGGACTAGTCATAGTTGGAATTCATTCTCCAGAATTTGAATTTGAAAAAGACATCAATAATGTAGAAATGGCTGTAGAAAAATTCGGAATAGAATATCCAGTAGTACTTGACAATGATAAAACAATTTGGAAAGCATTTGAAAACAGATACTGGCCAAGAAAATACATTGCAGATGATGAGGGATACATCAGGTATGACCACATTGGTGAGGGCGCCTACGATGAGACAGAAAAAGTAATTCAAGAATTATTGGCAGAGCGAGCGGCAAGACTTGGAATGAACACGGCAGCTGCACAGCCGCTTGTGGATATAGAAGAATTCAAACATGGCGCAAAGACACCTGAGCTGTATTTTGGATATGACTTTGCATTTGGCAGAAACCAGCTTGGCAACACCGAGGGATTTAGACCGAAACAAGACGTAACATACACAACTCCTCAAGACCTAAAAGACAATTTCTTTTATCTTGACGGCACATGGAAGAACCTAGAAGACAGAATGGTGCTGGTATCAGAATCTGGAACAATCAAACTGCCATACTATGCAAAGCAAGTACATATTGTGGCAGCTGGTCCATCGGAACTTACCATTTTGCTGGATGGAAAACCAATTTCCACATCTAATGCAGGAATCGATGTAAAAGAGGGAGGCAAAGTGATCACAACGGAATCAACACTGTACAATTTGGTCAATACCGCCGAATCTGAAAAGCATACAATCGAAATTCAGGTGAACAATCCAGGCTTTGAAATCTACACCTTCACCTTCGGTTAAGTGTAACCGAGGATCCTTGTTACCAGAGTGACACCTGCTGCGGTTACAAATTTCTTTAAAACCAATTTTTGTAGCAGAGATGAGAAATGGGGTCATTGAGTGACAAATGGAGTGATTCTGGTAGATCAGACAATCTTTCTCAAAGAATACTAGACAAGGTAAAGCCAGACGTCCCCCTTAAAAACAAAATCGACACAGCTCAAAAAAATCTTCAGCTCCAGATAGTCAAGCTGGATGAGATTGGAGAAAAAATAAAGAAAAAGCATGACTATATTTTTAACAAAATAGTTAGTGCGCAAAAATCAAACAACCATCTCCACGCAAAGGCATATGCCACCGAACTTTTGGAAATTCGAAAAATGCACAACATGGTAAATGGCGCAAAATTGGCATTAGAGCAAATCCATCTTAGACTCAACACTGTATCGGAGCTGGGAGACATTGTCGTAACACTCAGTCCTTGCATGTCCGTAATCAAAGGACTTGGCGCATCGTTGAGTGGAATCATGCCAGAGGCGACATCGTCGATGCAGAACCTATCACAAATACTTGGTGACGTGCTCACAGGTTCATCGATGAGTGGTGCCAACTCTACAATGACTTCATACAGTCCAAGTCCAGACACACTTGCAATTCTGGAAGAAGCACAAGCTGTAATCGAAGGTCAAGCAAGAGCAAATATTCCAGAACCCCCCTCAGGAGTACCTGCTGGCGTTTTGCAGAAAAAGCAGACACTCATCTAGTCTTCTTTTTGCTTTTTTCTATGAGAATTTTTTTGATTCTAGAAATTGTCGGGTAGCTGTACCCTCGTCTCCGGTAATTTGAGATCATCATCTTCCAGTTTTTCAGTCTCCACTGTGCCTGTTCGTTTGTGACAGAATGAACCTCTTTTTGGATTATGCTTTTCCGACCGACTTTGAGAACTCCTGCATCTTTTGCAGACCAGCGGTTTTTTGCAAATTTTAGGCCCAAAAGAATCTCTTCAATTGGCACCTCCCTGAAATAGTCTTCAATTATTCCTAGCTGCATATCTGTCGGCTTTTTTGGAACCTGAAGCCTTAATTGGAGATCTTCCATGATAACCCAAGCCAGCTCATTTCTATTTAAAATCGTGATAAATGAGATTTAACAATTTGTTGAATTTAGCAGGCGTAAATAGGCATGGTTTCTGTTCGTTCGACTAATACAAAATACCCCATATTACGTAAGAAAATCACATCATATATGTGACAAGACGATATCTGATTCGAAAAGATTTCGAAAAAACCGATCCTATGGAGATGCAAAGACGAACTCTGTCCTTTAGAGATAATGAAGAAAGTGGAGATCACGCAGACAAGGTCAGAGACTATGTTGTTGAGGCTGGAAACGATACAAGAAATACCAATCAGTATGTAAAATTTGTCAACGCGTCAATCCAAGATAAAACTTCAAAGCTCCAAAAAATAAAAGAGGCTCAAAAAAGATTTGAACAAGAGGTGGACATGTTTAAGACTGCTTTTGATCAACCGAAAGAACAGACCGATGTAACCGGTACTGATGTTGAAACTGCGCAGATTGTCAGAGAATTATCCTTGATAATAAACAGGTACGGTATGGAAAAAATAACCAAGGCCCTCAACCAAGTATTTTCTAACAAATAACAGCCACCTAGAAATCATCATCTTTTGACCATCTTGTAGATCATCCAATACAG
>CAZLSK010000104.1:0-5043 GCA_964562075.1 uncultured Candidatus Nitrosotenuis sp. | reverse complement strand
AAAAAGTTATTTGCCAAAAATTTAATCCCAAGTTCAACCAATCAGTCTTGTGGATCTGCAAAATATAGTTCCAATAGTCATATACGACAACAACTGCTACCTTTGCATCCGCTTTGCCAAGATGGTTAGTTTTCTAGCATGTGGAAAGCTTCGCCTAGTCGGTCACTATACCAGCCTTGGTGAAAAGTTGCGAAACGAGATTCTGGATTCATCAGCACTTGAGATGTTTTGGTTTGTCGATGGAAAAACAGCATATGGTGGTAGAGCCGCACTTGGTCCACTCTTTAAAGAAATTATTTCTGGAAAGAAAAAACAGCTGCAAAAAACTCCAGACTTGGAGGCTTGCGATACTCAGTGCAAGACGGCAAAGGCAGTCTTTGTAAGATCTGCAAGCCTTCTTACTCACAGCAAGATAATTCCGCTACAGTCCAAGCTTTGAGGATTTTTCCTTTGCCTTTGATATGGCTCGAGCAACAATGAATGTGAAGATGACAGCAAGTATCGTTACGACAATTGCATACGATATCATCGGCATTAGTGTTTCTTGCTCGCCAAAGATCTCAATAAAAATTGCTTTTATTGCCTCGTTCCAAGCAAGGGCTGCAACAAGTCCAAATGCGGCGGTAATTAGCGAGCTAAACTTGTCAAGTATTTCCTGCACCAGAGCTGTTGGCTTTTTTTGGTCTTCTGCCATTTTGTTGCTTTTTTCCTGCGTTTGTTATAACAAACCAAGTAAAATAATCTCAGTTAACGAGTCAAACCAGCAAGCTGGTTATGTGGTGGTAAAATCGAACAAACTCCAAGATATAAGAAAAAAGCACCCAAGATCTTACGTTGGCTCAAGATACCCAGATAATCTGCCCTGAGATATACGAGTGCAAAGAGATTACGCCGTCCCTTATCAAACATATCTTGGTTCCCTTTGATGCATCTACCATCTCGTATCATGCATTCGAGTTTGCCCTCGATGTGGCAAAAAAATACCATGCAAGGGTCTCGATTCTTACTGTTATGCATAGCAATACTCTCTCAAGCTCCTTTCTTATGATGCCCCTACACGACAGGATTTTAGAGCGCGACAGGGTAGCTCAGATAGAAAAAATATTCAAGATGATGAATGACATTTCAAAAAAGTTTGGAATACCACTAAGCACAGACTTGATGTTTTCGCCAACCGTTGCAGACTCTATTCTTTCGTTTGCAAACCGTCACAAAATAAACCTCATAGTAATGGGAACGCGCTCAAGAACTGGACCTAAGGATTTTTTGATTGGCAGTGTAGCAGTAGAGGTAATTCAAAAGGCAAGCTGCCCAGTTGTTCTGGTAAAATAGTATCTTATTTTGTTACAGAATAACTAGCATCCAAACTTTTTTGCCCATGATTCAGAAGCAAACTCACTTTTCTTACAATATTGTGTTGAAATGGAGGCGTATACATTTTCTAGCAATTCGGCGTTGAGATTTTTGCCAGAACATGTTATCTTACCTAAAAGTCGTCCATACGTATCATACCGCTGCTTATCGTCTTGGTCTACTGTTATCTCTGATCCAACAGGACATAAATTCATAGTAAATGATTTTGCCTCAGAAAAACCATTCTGATTTTTTTCAGGAGTGTTTGTAAGCGATAGACGGATCTTGTAGTTTTTGGTGTATACGGTATCTCCATCAACAACCTTGGTGACCTTGTCGGTTATGCACAAAGCCGTTCCACTACATCCTGAAGCTGTGGTCATCTTGTTATTTCCATAGTAATTTGAGCCAGTTTTTTGGGATGGTGTTGATTGTTCTGTTGTCTTCTTTGGCGGCTCATATTTTGGTACAGTCTTCTTTGGACAGTATGTATCATAACCTAGGTCGCCGCAGACGTAGCTTCCAGTATCTGAGGGACAACTATGCCATCGGTGACATCCGCTTTGATGCGCATCGCTCAAAGATGTCTGCGACGGAATTATTGCTACAAACATCATCAAAACCAAAAGGATGGCCTTGGTTTTCAACGACTATGAAACGCTCGGATCTTAAATAAAGTTGGTGTAGTATGTTGGATAAACAACTATGTTCTTGAACTAGATCGAAGTTGGTGCAGATTCAGTGGTGGTGACCGCACCCGCAAGAGTCGTGTCCGCCATGGCCCATATCGACTCCTTCCTTTTTGGCGCAAACTCCGCACTTGTTGTGCCCAAGTGGGGAAAAGAATGTCTTGCCGCATGAGATGCATTTCATACTTGACATATGATTTTGTAATGTATTGGTGTATTTATCGATACTCCTAGGAAATCTATATACTGTAAAAAAATCATGTCCAAGTCATGAAGATAAGAGTGGAGAGTACAGATCCCTCTCGCAAAAAAACCGGAGCTCTTTGTTGTTTTGTTGCAGAAAAATCAGATTCTCCATTTGGTCTGCCAAGACTTGAATCAAAATTATCAGCTGCAATAAAACAGGGCTGCAAGGAGATCAAGGGAAAGCTTGGCGGCATCTCAGTTGTTCATACCCATGGAATAATTCCAGCCAAGAGAATTATCGTGTGTGGTGTTGGACCACACGGCAGGATCAGCCACGAACAGATCAGACTCGCATCAGGCAAGATTGCAAAAAAGGCAAGCGAGCTCGAATTATCCGAGTTTTGCATCGTACTACCCAACAGTTTTCCATACAGCATCAAGGCAGCTGCGGCCGCAACGGTAGAGGGAGCCAAGCTTTCGCTGTATTCATTTGACAGATACAAAAAAGAAAAGAAAAAGCAGCCAAATCTGACAATTCTTGCAGACACAACCAAGGTTTCAGATTCCATAAAGAAAGCAGAAACGGTATCAGATTGTGCAATCTACACTCGAAGCATTGCAAATCTTCCGCCAAATGAGTGCAACCCATCACAGCTAGCAGGGTTTGCAAAATCACTTGCAGCTAAAAACAAGCTAAGATGTACCGTTTTGTCAAAATCCGAGCTAAAGAAAAAAGGATTTGGTGGAATCTCTGCAGTGGGACAGGGAAGCAAAAACGAGCCAAAGCTTATCATCTTAGAGTATAACGGAAGGCGTGGCCAGAGACCAATCGTACTTGTTGGAAAAGCAGTCACCTTTGATACCGGTGGAATCTCGATAAAACCAGCAGAAAAAATGGACGAGATGAAGTTTGACAAGTGTGGTGGCTGCACCGTTTTAGGAATAATGAAAGCCGCATTGGAGCTGAATCTTCCAGTAAATTTGGTCGGAATCATTCCATCCGTTGAGAATATGCCGGGTGGCGAGTCATATCGACCAGGCGACATCATAAAACTATACGGTGGAAAAACTGCAGAGATCCTAAACACAGACGCAGAAGGAAGGCTCATTTTGTTTGACGCCTTATCATACGGAATTAAGACCTACAAGCCAAAAGAGACAATCGATTTTGCAACACTGACTGGAGCCTGCATTGTAGCCCTTGGGGCAAACGTAGCAGGACTAGTAAGCAACAACACAAGGCTTGCTGAGAAGCTCAAAAAATCCTCGCAAAAAACTGGAGAGGAATCCTGGCAGCTGCCACTAAACGACGATTACATGGAGATGATAAAATCGGATTTTGCAGACATTAAAAACGTCGGACCGGGTCGAGTCGGTGGCGCAATCACTGCAGCTGCCTTTTTGGCAAACGCAGTCGGCGACACACCTTGGGCACACTTTGACATAGCAGGAACCGCGTGGGTCCAGACCGGCTCTAAAGACAAATCCTACAACCCCAAGGGTGCAACAGGATTTGGCGTGCGATTAATCTTGGATTATCTTAGTAGCTAAACAAATCTTCCTTAAACAATGGAACGACATGATGCTAAGATGAATAGCTACCCGAGATAGGACGCAAACACCATGTCATTCCGGGGATCAATGTAGTGTTTTGGACTTTTATATCTAAGCCAGATGTCTAGTAACCTCTCGAGTTTCTATCAGGGGTGCCAGTGCTCGGGTTTCTAAATCCGTGCTTTTCCATCATGTGGTTTAGAAACCTAATGTCATTTTCAAGCTCCTGACCGCAAACTGTGCATCTTGGCATTAGTAAGAGGATTGTAATGTTGTTTTTATTTAAATTTAATTTACTAGCTTTTTGGTTGATCTTATAATATCTGCCAATCTGTTTCTGATCGATACCTCTGTGATATTTGCCGCCTGAGCCACGGTTTTTTGTGTAAAGTTTTCTTCATTTTCCAGTGCTGCCATGTAAACTGCCGTTGCCGCAAGACATGTCGGACTTTTTCCTGCCGCACTTCCACTTCTCTCATAGTCCTTGAGTATAGAAACTGCAATTCTTTTGGTCTTTTCGGATACGCCTACCTTGTTTGCTATCTTTGAGACGCATTGGACAAAATCCACTGTTGGTATTTTGAGATCTAGCCCCTCCACAATTTTGCTATAACATTTTGTTATTTGCTTTGATTTTATGCCGCTTACCTTCTCAATGTCCCTCATCGTTCGTGGGGTCTCACTTTCTCTACACGCAGCATAAAGTGCTGCACAGATAAAGGCCGAAATAGGTCTGCCGCGGGTTAGCTTTTTTTCATGAGCCTTTCTGTAAATCCAGGCCGTCTTTTCCACAATGACATCTGATAATCCAAGCTTTTCCTTAAGAGACAGCAACTCGCTAAATGCCTGTCTTAGGTGTCTGTCAGTTGAGCTGTATGCCTGACTTCTGCTATCCCATACTCGGAGTCGCCCCATGGTGTTTTTCATCTCGTATGAGAGGGGCTTTCCTGTGACATCGCTGTTTGAGGACCCAATCATGGTAGCAAGCCCCATGTCGTGCTTGCTAAGGTATGTACCATCCCCTATCCTGCTTCTGTCAACGCCGCTATCGAGTGAGCGCCATTCTGGTTTTTCCTCAGCCGTTTTTTCCTGCATAACACAACCACATTTTGCGCAGACCAGCTCACCGCTTTCTTGATCGGCAAGCAGGAGGTGATCTTCACAAACTATTGCTTTTGTGATCTTTTTTCGTTTCATAAGTATGTATAATTATCTATAATTATACACCTGTTCTCCCATTTAAGGGTTATGTATAATTGTG
>CAZLSK010000103.1:0-5138 GCA_964562075.1 uncultured Candidatus Nitrosotenuis sp. | reverse complement strand
AGAGAAACGAGTTTCTAAACATCTCAAAAGCAGTGTTTACATCTATTGTACCAAGCTGCATTGACAACCCGACTAAATGGTGTGCCAGAACATCGAGTGAACCATCGTGAATTATTTGATCCTCGATTGAACCCTCATGGATTCTTTGCAAAATCGCCGTCGTCTCAAGCTCATCATCTACATTGTTAGTTACAATGACTCCTTTTGCAGATGAATGTCTGTTGTGCTTACTTCTCCCTATCCTTTGCATAAATTTTGATACCTGTCTTGGAGATCCGTAATGCATGACAAGTTCAACAGAACCTATATCAAGACCAAGCTCAAGCGATGAGGTACACACAACAATCCTTGATTTCCCCGCTTTGAGATTTTCTTCGGTTTCCTCACGCACTTGCTGCGATAATGAACCGTGATGTAGCTCAACGGAAAGAGGAGATTTTTCCCTCAGAATTGACGCCAAGAACTCTGCTTCCCCGCGTGTGTTTGTAAAAAGGAGTATGGGGGAGTCTAGGTTCAATTTGATGACGTAATCAATTATGAAATCTGCTACATCGTGGATTGTACCGTTTACGTGCTTTATTTCAACGTCGTATTTTCTAATTGTGTTGTCCTTGATGATTTTGTATTTTCTTTTCGTGCCAACAAGGAATTTTGCTGCATCGTCAACGTTGCCAACGGTTGCTGAAAGGCCAACTCGAGTTATTGGATGTCTTGTATTGGCCTGCAACCTCTCCAGACTAAGTGACAGCTGTGAACCCCTTTCGTTGGATAACAAGTCGTGTATCTCATCAATTATTACCCATTCCAGATCTTCTAGTGCCTTGAGCATTTTTTCCTGTGTTAGTAAAATTACTAGTGTCTCAGGAGTCGTTATGAGAATGTCTGGTGGATTTGCTGTGATTTTTTTTCTAATATTTTGTGGAGTGTCTCCATGTCGGATCTCTATTGAAAGACCTTCTGATTCTGCATATTTGATGATGCGTTTGAATACGTCTCGATTTAGTGCCCTAAGGGGGGTTATGTATAGTGCCTTAATTTTGTCTTCTTGTCTTGAGCTTGCAACAAATGAAAAGATCGGTATCACGGAACATTCTGTTTTTCCTGAACCAGTAGGAGCTATGATTAGTGAGTCCTTTTTTTGAATTATTGTTGGAATTGCCTTTTTTTGTATCTCTGTTAGTTGTGTAAAACCAAGAGAATGAAATTTGGCTAAAACCGACTCAAGTTGATTGTTGTGCGTCTTTTCTTGATCTAGCTCGCTCATAGACCATTATACCGATAATTCCAACTGCAAACAAAATTACTGTAATAGTTGGTATTGAATCAAAAATGCCTGCCATGACAAATTAGGTTATTCTCGTAGTTAAATAGCTTCAGTAAGCTCTACAAGTCCATCTTTTGTAATTTTGTACCAAAACTGATCTTTTTTCAGAGGCGATAGGAATGCTTCTCCTTCATAGCTTGATTTTTTCTTTGAAAGTTTGATTTTGATGTGAGTAAACAGGCTAATAACATAATCCAGGTTTTCTTGTTCGTTTTCATCGATTTTTCGTATCATGTTTACTACTATTATTGGGATTTTTTTGTCAACTGCTACTTTGGATAATTCTTTCATGTACTTTGCAAATTGTGTGGTTTTTTCTAATGCATGATTTCCTCTTGAATATTCAAAAGAAAATAAATCCGTTACATTATCAATTACCACCAATGAAAAGCTTGATTCATAAATTTTTGAAATGTTGTCAAACTGCTCTGATGTATTAGTTATCCGTCCGACTTGGACTCTGTCAAGAAATCTAGAATCAGAACCTTTTGCTTTGAGTAGCTCTAGCAGTCTTTCAGGTCGAAAGGATCCCGTCGTGTCCTGATAAAATACTGTTCCACCATCTAAAAGAGAGTTTGCCACTATTTGTAATACCAATTGTGTTTTTCCTGTTCCGCTTGCACCAAAGATGTCTGTAATGGTACCATCTCTAATTCCTCCTCCAAGAATACTGTCTAATTTTTCAAGGCCGGTCTTGATCATACTCATGATTTCTGTAAAAGTTACAAAAATAAACAAATCTTGCCTTCATGTGACAAAATAGGCAAGGCTTTTATTCAGGGTACCAAGCTAGCATGACGAGAGTAATCATTGTCACAAGTAAGCGCCAAGAAACCATTAACAACATTACAAAAAAACACCAAAAAGAAAGTCACTGTAAGACTAAAGAATGAAATCGAATACAAGGGCAAAATGGACAATGTTGATTCTTACATGAATCTGATTATGACTGATGCAGAAGAGCTCCATGAAGGCAAAATTGTTGCCAATTATGGCAGGGTAATAGTTAGAGGAAATAATGTATTATTTATCAGATTAGAAAACGAATTATAGGCAAAGATCTCCAATGGCACGAAGTTTTCTTTTTACTTCTGAATCTGTAACAGAGGGCCATCCTGACAAAATCTGTGACAAGATTTCAGATGCCTTATTGGATGAGTATCTAAGGCAGGACCCCGACTCACGCGTGGCAGTAGAAACCATGACAACCACAGGAATCGTAGTTGTTGCAGGCGAGGTTACGTCCAAGGCCAAATTTGACATTCAGGGCGTGGTCAGAAACACCATAAAGGAGATAGGTTACGATAGGCCAGAATATGGTTTTGACGCAGATTCTTGTAGTGTACTTGTATCGATTCATGCACAAAGTCCTGACATTTCACAGGGGGTTACCGCTACAGATAACAAAGATCAGGGAGCCGGAGATCAAGGTCTTATGTTTGGCTATGCCGTAAATGAAACCGATGAGCTTATGCCACTTCCAATACTTTTGGCGCACAAGCTTACAAGAAGATTAGCAGAGGTAAGAAAAAACAAGGAGCTTCCTTGGGTAAGACCAGACGGCAAATCTCAAGTTACGGTAGAATATGAGGACGGCAAGCCAAAAAAACTCGAAACTGTAGTTGTATCAACACAGCATTCTCCTGACATTCAAAATTCCGAGATACGTGATAAAATAATTGAAAAGGTAATCAAGCCAGTTTGTGGCAAGTGGTGGAATGATAAGATCAAAATTCATGTAAATCCAACTGGACGCTTTGTCATAGGCGGACCGCCTGGTGACTCTGGACTTACTGGAAGAAAGATAATTGTTGATACGTACGGTGGATCCGGCAGACATGGGGGTGGTGCATTTTCTGGTAAGGACCCCTCAAAGGTAGACCGATCTGCATGTTATATGTGCAGATACATTGCAAAAAATATAGTTGCAGCAGGCCTTGCTGAAAAATGTGAGGTGCAGGTTGCTTATGCAATTGGGGTTGCAGAACCAGTCTCGCTGATGGTAAGTACCTACGGAACAAGTAAGATCCCAGAAGAAGACATTGAGAATCTTGTTAGAAAGCATTTTGATATGCGTCCTGCTGCAATTATTTCACAGTTAGGCCTTAAGAGACCCATTTACAAAGACACTGCTGCATATGGCCATTTTGGGAGAACGGATGTCTTGTTCCCATGGGAAAAGACCGACAAAGCTGATATTCTTAAAAAAGCCGCGGGATTATAGTATCAGTTTTTTGAGTTTAAAGCCGCACAACCTCTCCAGCCTCTTATGATTGGCTGTAAAACCTCCTATCATGATATTGAGATCATCAAGCCCATAAATTGCCTTTTTTGGCTTGTTTAGTGCATCAGAGTATGCTTTCTCAAGATCTACTTTTCTGATTTTGATTTTTTTTCCTTTGGAAAAGTTTTGGGCAAATTTTTCAAAACTGACTTTTTGCGGTCCAACAAGATCAACTATTTTGTTTGAGAGTTTCTTGTTGGTTATGCATTCCAGAATTATTTTTGAAACGTCACAGACGGAGATCGGCTGTAACTTATATTTACCAGAACCAGGTATTGTTATGAAACCCCGTTTAGCTTGTTTTGCTAAGTTTTTTGTGAGGAAATCATTTTTTCCAATAATGTATGATGCCCGAAGGATCGTATAGTCAATTCCTGAACGGATGATTTGTTGTTCGGCATAAAGTTTCGAAATAAAATACCCAAAAGTAGTTGAGCTGTGTACACCAAGTCCACTGATGTAGACGATTTTTCTAATGTTAGCCTTTTTACATAATTTCAGGATTTTTTTTGTTAATTCTACATTCACAGTGTAGTAATTATCGTAAGATGTTTGAATGCCTGTGCCTATAAGATGCACTAGTGCATTACAACCCGCTAGTTTCTTAACAACCTCTTTTTTTTCTATATCCGAAAAAACCATAGTTTTTTCAAATTTGTACTGTTTGGATCTTTTTCTAGTTAAACTAATTGTTTGAATTTTTTTACTACTTAGAAATTGTCGAAGATTTGTGCCAACAAACCCCGTTGAGCCTGTAACAGCGACTCGTAGTTCTTTCACTTAATTAGCAATAACAAATAGAATTTTAAATGTAAAGGTGGTTTAACTATCTTGTTGAATGCCTCACAATGTTATGAGGTACTAGGATTACAAAGAGATGCGTCATTTAAAGAAGTAAAACATGCTTACAGAGAATTATCGCTAAGGTACCATCCTGATCGAAATAAAGATGCAAACGCAGACAAAAAATTCAAAGAAATTACAGAGGCATACCAGTTGTTAAAAGTTGAACAAAAAAAGGAAAACGCTAGGCACAAAAATGCAGAAACTGCACATGCAGAGTTTTGGAGTTATTATGACAAAAAGTCAAAGGAGGAGTTTGATTCTGTCTACCAAGCCTACTTTAAAGAGTTTAGGCGCAATTTTGGGGCCGGCGTCGATGATTATGAAAGCCACAACGCCGAAAAACCAGTATCGCATAAGATGACGCACCTATTGCTTTATGGCGGTCTTGGAGCAATAGCCTTGTGGATAATTATTTCCGAGCTTTTCAAGTAGATAAGAATTATTACGTAAAAATAGTTTATCAGGATGTGAGTGAGTCGGAAAAACCAAAAGATAAACTTCGAACAGGCTTTACTACCGGTACTGCTGCAACAGCAGCTGCAAAGGCATCACTTCTTGCCATAATTAATCAAAAAGAGATTAAATCCATTGAGGTGTCCTTACCAAAGGAAAAAAAGATTTTAATCAATCTTTTTAGCTGCCAATTCAATACCACATCTGCAAGATGCTCTGTGATAAAAGATG
>CAZLSK010000102.1:0-5247 GCA_964562075.1 uncultured Candidatus Nitrosotenuis sp. | reverse complement strand
GTCTTGAACTAAAATTAGCTTAGCAAGTGGAATGGCAACAAGAACCGATGCAGCAACAAAACAAAGCATTGACTTTTTTCTTCCAATTTTTTGAGAAAGCCATCCGGTTACTGTCATGCCAATCCACGATGATGCTGTGGCGTAGATCATAAGAGGTGCAACTGTACTTCGGTCAATTTGGCCAAACTGCTGCAAGTAAGTTGGAAGAATCGAAATCGAGCCGTGGTACATGTAGACAAGCCCCGTCATTATGGCTGCACATAGGAGGAACTCGCGCCTGAACTGCTTTGTAAATACTATCCTAAGCGGCGATCGCTCAAGCCTATTTGCCTTGTTTTTTTCCATCCACAACGGTGATTCGTCCATACTGAGTCTAACAAAGAGCGCCACAAAACCGGGTATTATCCCAGTAAAGAACAATACCCTCCAGCCAAGTTCCTCAAATGCCTGACCTGGAAAGGTTATGGTGATGATCTGAAATACAATTGCAGCCAAAAGAAAGCCAAACGAAAAGCCGCTCTGCAAAAATCCTGATAAAACTCCTCTTCGTTGTTTTGGAACACTTTCGATAGTGATGACAGCACCACTGCCCCACTCTCCCCCTGCAAATATGCCTTGGATCAGTCGTATTACAATCAAAAGAATTGGTGCTAGCACACCCACTGCGGCATAAGTGGGTAGCAAGCCGACAGCAAATGTCGCAACAGAAAATCCAAGGATAGTAATTATCATTGCGCGCTTTCTACCAAACTTGTCGCCATAAATTCCAAAAATTACAGAACCTAATGGCCTCATTATCAGGGTAACAGTATATGATGCAAATGTTGCGATGAGACTAAAAAGGGGATCCTCTGACGGAAAGAACAGCTGACTGATTGATGGGATTACCAAAAGCATTAGTACAATGTCGTAACCATCAAGTGACCAACCAAGAAATGATCCTGCGACAATCTTTTTCTGTGCAGCAGTTAAGCTCAACAAGCTGAAAAGGTGTGCGAGCTATATTTACTTCTAGAGATTAGCTTACAATTATTTTTAGCTCAAGAAATGGTGTGAGAGCAGATGCGTCCTTGATGCTGTCCCAGACATAAATCTCTGCAGTATATGTGCCTAGCCTGTCGGTTGACCAAGAGATGGCAGGTGAAAGTGTCTGCTGTGGATTTAATGTTGCTGAGATCCAAGTAAGCTTTAGTGTAACGCCGTCCTCATTTAGTATTTGGACAATGTAGACAAAGTTTTGTGGTGTGCTCTGCTTGTTTGTCACATCGGCATAGACTTGAACCTGTTGGTATGCGTTTATGTTTTGAGAGACAGGCTCGCCAAAGGAGTTAACTAGGCGTGGATTCTTTAGCTCTGCCCTCTGGGTTCCATCCAAGGCAAACGCCGTAACGGGAACAAAAACCAAAACAAGTACTGCAAAAACTGCTATATGCCTTAGCACGTCTGAATACAAAATTGTGTACTACAAAAGAGTTTGCATCAGAATTTCATTGAGCAATTACACAAATTGTGCCGCTTACAATTCTATTCTATAATAATCCCAGCGTTCTGGGTCGAACTTGGCTACAAACTCAGCCTTTTCACTGCTTTCTATTCTTCTTTGTATGACGTTCCTTAGAGCAAAGCTTGTCAAATACTTGTAGTTCATCGAGTGCGCTTGCATGGTAAAGAGGTGTCTCATCTCACTGCCTCCTTGCAGGCCCCAGTATCCCATCTTTAGTGCGATTGGCTCCAAAAAGACTGTATTGTTCTTTCCATAATTTACGTCAACTATCTCAGGTCTCAGCTTATAATTCTCAAGCGGCCCTCCCTTCGCAAAGCCAATTATTGGTCCCTCGGAGCTTCCAAGCCTGAGGCTGTTAAGAATAGTCTTTGGGTCTTTTAGTGTATTTTCAAAATGTTCTTTGTCCACTTGGAGTGGTGTTGGCAGCTCACTGTAAATCTCCAAAAGGATTTTTACAAAGTCCGAATCGTTTCTGATCCTCATGGATTCTATTTTTGGGATCAGTCTTAGGTTTTCATAGAGGTATTCGGATTGGATTTTTATTTCCTGCTGTCGCAAATTCAAAAATCCAGTAACTGTGTTCATAAAGTTTTTTCTCATTTGTTTTGGTAGCGCCCTAAGAACAGTATCGCACATCTCTGCCTCATCATTAAGCAAGTCTTCAAAATATGCAACAGAGCGCTTTACTATCAGGGAGGGATGCCATGCAAGAGCGTGTGCGTTTTTCTTTGCCATGTCCATTGCCTTTGCAAAATCGCCAAGTGAATAACCCGCAACTCTGTCAATTATCGACAAAAGCCAGCCCAGATTCACATAGTATTGCTGCATTTCCGGATTGTCACGTGTCAGAGGTGATCTGGCAAAGAGCTCTTTTATCTGCGCCTCTGCCTGCTCTTTTAGCCTCCCTTTCCAAGGATAGGTGGTTCTGTGTATTAGTGCCATGATTATATCGATATCAAGATCTGCGTCTTTGAACAACTGCCGTACTTTGCCGTCATGTGTCAGAAACTTGATTACATTTTCTTCGTGCGGTTTGTCTACACTTTTTTGCGGGTCAAAATCATGAAAAAGCGCAGCCGCATAAAGATACTTGAAATCCTCTTCTCGTATATTGCTAAGAATACTCTTCCATTTTAGGACTATGAGTGAGACGTATGTCACCTCAAGCTCGTGAGAGATGTTGTGATAACCGTAATACTCCTTGCCAAGCCCTTGCGACTCGAAGATCTCAATGGTATAATCCAGCATGTTGGTAAAACAGGGCTTGTCCAAACCGCAGGCAGCTGCCAAATTAATTATCTCGTTTCGCAGCGTGTGGGGGTTTGCAAAAGTTTGCATTAGTGTATCGATAGGTGACTCTATTTTAAATCTGTAGCTTATTTGGCAGGAATTATTTGCAAAATTTGCCAAATATTATGCAAATCTTACATGTGTTCAGCTCTTACAATGATAATGAAGTGGTGTTTTTTTGATAGGCACAAACAAGCTGTCAGAGATTCCGTACACACACAAAGTATTGTATCGTTTAACAATCATGATACATTATGAACGCCCAAAACAAGTCAAAAATCAAATCTGAAATTCTAAGACTTCTTGATGAGGGCTATTCTGACAAGACAAACCTCTACAAGAAGATTCAAAATGATTTTGGTGTCTCACAAAATGAAGCACGTATTGCCTGCAAGGAGGTAAAAATCGAGCTGCTCTCAAAGCTCAAGACACTGCAGTCTGGCATGCTTGAGCTCTAGTGCCTCAGGGCATTGGTAACTTATGAGCACGTCTCGTATTAACAGGCGTGCCATCAAGTTACCAATGCCTGCCTCAGTAAGGCTCAATACCTAATTTTTTCTAATTATTCTGTGCCAGTTGACAAGGAAATACTTTTTCGGTTATCAAAGCAAAAACCACAAGAGCCATGCATAATTAAAATTGGACAAAACAGCTATGCTGTCGATGCAATTGAGATAAGTTACTCTGAGGTACCAGTCACAAAACCTGCCACAAGAGGTGGTGTGTATTTTTCTGACAAGATGGCATTTAGGGTAAAGGCCAAGGTCTCTGATTTTGAAATAACAAAAGACCTCTCAAAGACAATGTTGGGGCCAAATCAGGATTTTGAAAAAATCCAGATACTGATTAGTGTTGGTTCTGGCACAACCAAAAAAGAGCTAAAGATCTTCGGGAACCTGACAAACTATGTACAGAAAAGCTCTGGCCTTGAGCTCAATCTGGTCGTGGTTGAAACCGAGCTATCCAATTGATGCCTTGTAGTACTTGTCGTAGGCTTTTCGTTTTGCCTCATCTGAGAGAACCTCGTACGCCTTGGTAATCTCTGTAAATGCCTCTGTTGTTTTTTCGTCTTTGGTCTTGTCGGGGTGGTATTCCTTTACCAGCTGCCTGTACTTTGCCTTTATCTCGTCTTGTGTCGCATCAATTGATACTCCAAGCGTAGCATAATAGTTTGGCAATCTTGACTCCTGAAGCATTTTTTTAAACTCCTTTGCCTCATTAGTTTCTTTTTTTTCCCCGAAAACATCATCCTCTTCGGTGGTCCACTCGGAGTGATATTTTTCGTAATCTCGGTCTTGTTTTGATGCAAATTCTTTTTTTTCATAATCTGTTTTTTTACGCAAGATAATATCGCGAGCTAAATACAAAAACACCCCCACTACAGCAGCAGCAATTATTGCCATTGCCAGGTGGACATCATCTGGATTATAGTATTCAAAGATCTCTTGGGAGCTACGTTTTTCACTCACCACTGCTGGCTGTTGTGCAGCTACATCTGATGCAAAATAGATAATGGAAAAATACAGCAAAAATACAGCAAAAAACAAAACTATTTTGTTCATATGATGTCTAATCAAATACAAAATTTGATTAATATTCGCATCTAGAGCGCACTTAGACCAGCCTAAAGTCTTCTTTTACAGTGTTTAAGACGATGTTTGTCACCGTCTTGTCCACGTTTGGCTTTGATGACAATGTTTTGACAAATCTGCTCAACTCTTCTCTGTTTTTGAACTTGGCAACAAGAACCGTGTCAGACTCGCCAGTAACATCGTACACTGCGCAGACGTTTTCTAGGCCAGATATCTCGTTTTCAATTTCTACCATCTTGCCCTTTTTTGTGTAAATTTCAATTATTGCGGTTAGGTCATAGCCTAGCTTTTCGTGGTCTATAATCGCAGTGTAGCCTTTGACTATCTTTTCTTGTTCCATTTTCTTTATTCTGGTAAGGATTGTTACAGTCGACATGCCCAGCTTTAATGCCAGCTGTCTTGAGGAGAGACGTGCATCAACGAGCAGATTCTTTAGGATCTTGACATCTGTCTTGTCCAGCACCATCGTGTATAATATGGGCTTTACAAATATTAAAAGTTATAAGCATTTTTTGAAAGGATTTTTAGCTCGCCTCTAATACACGATAAATTTATCCATTACGTATGAAATGTGGCTAAATGATAGAAAAAAACTTTGATTTTACCAAGCTGTATGGAAGGGTAGTCAAGTATTATTTGGATAAAAAACACTATTCAAAGGAAAAGGCTAACCTTATTGCGCAAAAGGTAGTGCAACGGGAACGAAGGCTACGGACATGCCAGAACTCTGGCTGTGGGCATTTACTATATGATCACCTGAGAAACTACGAGTCGTGCCTGATTGACAAGTGCTTGTGCCAAAAATTCGTAAAACCGTGAAAAACTAGTTTCCTTCGATCTTTTCCACAAACGACCTAAGGG
>CAZLSK010000101.1:0-5259 GCA_964562075.1 uncultured Candidatus Nitrosotenuis sp. | reverse complement strand
TGGGTCAGATCGTCGCGGCGTCTTCACAGCTGCGTTGCTCAGACTGGAGCGGCTTTGTAGCTCTTCATTCCCAACTCTTTACCACTCTTAATGATATTAAATTATGTCCTGCGTTAGAATCTCAGAATACGTCTTGATGAGTTCTTTTTGTGTGTAGACCGGCGTGTAGATTTTCAGCTTGACTGGATCTGAATCGCCCAGTCTTATTTTGCCCAAGACCAACGACTGCTTTGAAAGCCGGAGGTGTAGTGCAGACTCGTCCAACCTGTTTTGCAGGTCCTCAACTATTAGCCCAAGCTCTTCTTTTGGAATTGCAGAGACCAAGGTCTTAACAAAGTTTTTTGCCTTTTTCTTTTTGAGCTTGCACAAAAGCAAAGTGATTGGGTTCTCAAAATGCCCATGCAGATTTTGTGTCGAAAAATCCTCGGCGTCAACACCAAAGACATCCTTGAATGCGCCAAGAATCTTGTTTAGGTCCTCGGTTGCATGAACAATTACTTGGATGTCTACTTCGAGTCTTTTTTCCATGAACGAAAATTTATGCAGCCAGCATCTCGACTTGGGCTTCTGCTGTTCTGATGAGCTTTACCTTTTCGAGGCCGACATGTCTCATACGAATTACCTTCTTTGCAGCAGCCATGATGTCAGAGTTTATCTTGCCGTAACAGGTTGCCTGGACAAACTGGTCTATTGTCATCTCTGGGATGGTTTTGTTCATGACGTCTTTTGCAATCAGTCTTAGGGCATGCTTTCTTGATGTGTTTAGCTTTTTGTGGGTTAGCGCAATTATCTTGAGTCTGAACAAGTTGTTGTCCTTTGTCTTTACATCCATCACATAGCTGACCTTACTTGAGCCGCGTCTTATCAGAGAACGCAGAAACTCTTTTGCATACTCGTAACGCTTGAAAATCGAGTATGCCTTTTCGCCATCGATCTTACTTATCTGAAAGTAGATCTTGTACTGATACTGTGAAGGGTCGCCCTTTAAGATATCAAAGAGGGTTACCTCGATTACACGGCCTATTGCCTTTTTTTCATCAGTAATTGGAACGTATGCTATTGGGGCGTTGTTAAACGATTCTGGGGCAATAACTGTAACCCATTTCTTCTCACGCCACTTGTCCTTTACCTTTCCACCCTTTCTTCGAGCCAATTACTAACGAGCCCCTGTGTCCAAAATATAATTGTACGTAGTAAATGTACTACCTTTTACTAAATCAAATTAGAGCCTAGATATTTTTGCAAGGGCTTTGGGACGCTGATGTGCCCGTCCTTTGTCTGAAAGTTTTCCATGATTGCAACAAGCGTTCTGGTTGTGGCAACAAGCGTGCTGTTTAGCGAATGCACGTATTGGGTCTGCTCGTTGGTCTTGTCACGGAATCTTATCTTTAGCCTTCTTGTCTGAAAGTCAAGACAGTTGGAGCACGAAACAATCTCGCGGTATGCGTTTTGGCCCGCCATCCAAGATTCAAGGTCATATGTCTTTGCAGAAACCTTGCCAAGATCACCACTTGACAAAAGCATGATGCGGTACGGGATCTCAAGTTTCTGGTAAAACTCTTCAACTACTGAGAGCATTCGTTCATGTTCATTCCACGATTCTTCAGGCCTTGCAAAGACAAACTGCTCTACCTTTTCGAACTGATGGACTCGAAAGATCCCTTTCTGGTCGCGGCCGTGAGCCCCTGCCTCCTTTCTAAAACACGGACTGACTCCAGCATATCGAATCGGCAGGCTCTTTCCATCCAGTATCTCATCAGAATGCATTGCAGCAATTGCGTGCTCTGATGTGCCGATAAGAAAGAGGTCCTCGTCTTGGACTTTGTAAATCACGTCTTGAAAGTCTTGTGCAATTATTGCGCCCTCCATTGCGTTTTTGTTGATTAGATATGGTGGCTGGATTAGAACATACTTTTTTTCTTCCAAAAAATCAAGTGCAAAATTGATCAGAGCCTGGTTCATCTTTACTAGGGCATTTTTGAGAAAGTAAAACCTCGCACCTGCTGTCTTGGCAGCTCGCTCGAGATCCATTAGATCAAGCCCTTCTGAAAGATCGATGTGGTCTTTGACCTTAAAGTCAAATTGCGGAATCTGACCCCAGTTTCGTACCACAACGTTTGCCGTCTCGTCGGCTCCAACTGGCACAGACTCGTGTACAAGGTTTGGGATCGAAAGTGCCAGTCTGTTATATTCGGATTCTACTCTGATCTGCTCTGCTTCCAGCGCTGAAAGCTCGGATGAGACCTGCTGCATCTGCAATATGGCAGAGCTTGCGTCCTGTCCTGCCTTTTTCTTGTTTGCAATCTCAACAGAGACTGTGTTTTTCTTTTTGCGCAACTCGTCTGTCTTTATGATGAGCTCTCGCCTTGTGGCATCAATGCTTGTCAGCAAGTCCAAGTCGAACTCTACGTGCCTGTCTTGCAGCATCTTTCTGATGAGCTCCGGTTTTTCTTTGATTAGTTTTGGATCAAGCATCAGTCCATCACCTTTAGTGCCATCTGCACGTGTGCCAGTACCTCGTCAATTGTTGCAGTAAGTTTTTTCATATCGCCAGTACCGTGGAAACTAAAAACAAGTGCGTTATCAAGATTTTCCATCTCAAATGTCAGACCTTCTGGAAAGTCTACGTTGTCCGGCTCTAGTGCGTTTTTTATCGCATCTGCCTTTTTCTTTGATATATTGTTAATTACTATTCGAACCTTGGTGTCCATTTACCGAATCTTCTAAAAAGTCAAGAAAGCCATCAAGCTTGTCCTTTGTTATGCGTGCGCCGGCTGCCGCGTCATGACCTCCTCCAATGCCGTCGAATTTTTCAGCCCCCGTCCTCATCAAGATGCTAAGATTTACGTCGGATTTGCAGCCAATCGATTTTCGAGACGAGAATTTGATCGTGTTTTCATCACCGTTTGTCCTAAGAATGATTATCTTTCCTGCGTTTTTTGGCGAGCCTGCAAGCAGCGACGAGATGGTTCCAGTCATGGTTTCAGGTATTACTCCCTCCCCGTTTACCATCAGATATTTTGCCGAGTCGGAGATTCTCCAACGCTCATTTGTCAAAATGTTCATGTAGTCGCGGATCATCTTTCTGTACTCGACTAAGATGTTTTCTCCTTCCCTGAGCATCTTGTTTCTGTCACCCATGCAGATTGCAATTCCAACACCTGACTTGCCAATTCTTCCACACGAATTTAGCATTGTAGAAAACTCGCGCGCATCGCGCAAAAAGTGGCACCTGTCCTCGCTTGGAAAGGTGTAGGTGTATCCAATCAACTCCTCCATTATCTGCGTGGCGTTTTGGTTGCTTGCAAATTTTGTAATAGCTTCAATTAAGACACGTTTCTCATCTTCGGAAAGATCCGACGGAGTTCGCAGCCTTCCGCCTTCCTTTAAGCCAATTCCAGCCGACTTGAGCAGCGAAAAACATGCATCCCTATTCCATGTCAAACCTTCAATAAACGGCAGCGATGTAAATGCAAGGGCGTCTACAAGTGGCCGCGTCTCGCGTCCAACCAAAAGCAAATCCAAATCAATTTTCACCAGTCCTAACTCTTTTGCCTCCTCTACTATCTCGGCATTTTTTCCAACAAACGATTTTTTTGCTCCCCGGTCCTGCCTGTCACCAAGTGCCGAGACGACTGCAATTGCCGAAAGGTCAGAGTTTTGCTTGTCAAGAGACTTGGCTGCAAGGTACGCCATTCCACCTGCACAGATTCCGATTCCGCCATCTATTCCGAACTTCCATGCGTTTATGACCCGCTCGTTTTCGTGCTCTTCTTGGGGGACTTCATGGTGGTCTAGGACAAACCAGTTTTCGCCAAGTGTCTCATCTAGCTGTTTTGCAAACCCTCCACCAAGGTCCGTAATTACGTGCAAGTCTCGCGAGTCAGACCTCATGTTCTTTATGACAAAGGGGCTCATCTCTTTGGCGGTTCTTGTTGTGACCTTTGCGCCTGCTCTGATCAGCGCCTTTGTGATGATGCTTCCAGATGTGAGGCCGTCGCAGTCAAGGTGGGTTACAACGCAGACCTCTTTACCATTCTTTATGCAATCTGAAACTGAATCGTCAAAATTTGATAATGCTTCGTTGAGTTTTTCCATCACTCAAGTTGGGCAACTACGGATTTATATTTCCAGTTTTGAGGCAGTGCGCCGATTCTTTTGTAGTATGTTGATATTCTGTGCACCTTTGCCTCTACCAGCTCAAGCGATCTGACATTTCGCTTGTCAGAGTTGTGCGATTTTAGGTGCCTTTGGAGGTTTATTGCCTTTTTTACAATGTTGTTGAGCTCTTCTGGAATCTCTTGTTTGATGTTGTTTTCATCAAGAATCTTTTTGATGGATTTTTTTGTAACCTGCTTTACCAACGGAATGGCGTGCTGGTCACGAAGCTTGATTCCAATCTGACTCATTGGGACGCCATCCTTTCCATATTTTACGACAAGCTCCTCTACCTCCTTTGGAGTTGAGCTTATCCAAGATGGAGTTCTCTCTGCGATCGGCCTAGTCGAGTGCGACTGGCCATGTCTGTGGGTGTGTACACGTCCCATGGCAGCGATGATCTTGGTTCAAACATAAATGTTACCCAAAAATCTTTGAAATTCGCAGAATCTGGAGATTAGAAAAAAGTTAAATAGAAACGTCAGCCCCCAAGGAATCAGGTAAACACTATGAATAAGACACTGTTGAGTGTATCCATCCTTGCCTTTGGACTGATAGGATTTGGTCTTATGACCACACAGGCCTTTGCCCAATACATGGGTAACATTGGTGAGGAAGGAAAGACTGGCAAAAACACGCTAGAAGAGACACTTGAGCTTGCAAAAAGAAGGATAGAGGCTGCCGAAGAAAACCCATCAACTGGTTCTGGCACACCATATCTTGATGCAGGTGGTGTCTTGGGCGCATCCGCAATCGCTGGAGCAGTCTTTGGAGGAATTGCAGCTGCATTCTTCTTTAGAGGCAGATCCGGCAGATATGCAGCACAAGGAAGAGGATAAAACCTAACCTTCTTTTTCCCATTTTATTGATTTTTATCCCCCTAGGGTAGATTCTGCCGATCTTGTTCGCTTTCTGCATCTCAGAGAAATGTATATATCGCACATTTAGCGTTGGTTAATTCAATGACTCCATTACTCGGTACAGTGTTTAGTATTCTGTCTACCGTATTTGGACAACTTGGACCAAACTATGACCCATTATTCTATGACGTCATGGTCTACATCTTTGGTACAATGATGTTTACTGTCTTCCTTCTGGGAA
>CAZLSK010000100.1:0-5293 GCA_964562075.1 uncultured Candidatus Nitrosotenuis sp. | reverse complement strand
TGTCAAAAGATGGTTTTATTGTAGAAAGATCATTTATGCACCAAATAACAGTACGAGAGCTCAGGAATCTGTTAGAATCAGCTTGGGATGAATTTGGCAATTAATGAGTAAAAATGGTTCTGTAGGACCGTAGGATACCATGGTCTGGCAAGGGAGAAATTATGGCACTGGTCCAACAGACCTGATTTTAATAGATAGAATTTGATTACTATTCTTGTGTGTGTCTAGATAACACAAACAACGCAGTGGAAGGCACAAAGGTTCTGCTTTGACAGTAGTATAGAAATTAACATTCTTTTAGTTACGATGTGATTGTGGAATTATTATCTTATGTATGTTTATTGTAACGAGGTAAATCCTATCAGATGTTTAGTTTTTTGATAATTTATATTTTATATGTTAGGTACGTACCCTTTGCATGAGCTATTGTGTAGCTGGTAGTACGGGTGCCGAGGTTTCATTACAAAAAACATCGATCTTGGAGTTGAGGTAAAGGCATGGCAACAGCTTATGTTCTGATCAACTGTGATTTGGGAGCCGAAGAGTCTGTTATATCACAGCTGAAATCCATTGATAATGTGCGCGAGGTACATGGAACATTTGGAGCGTACGATGTGTTGGCAAAACTCTCCTCAGAAAAAACAGAAAACATACGTGAAACGATAACTTGGAAGATACGCAAGATAAACCAGATCCGCTCTACGTTGACATTAATGGGAATCGAAGGCCAAGAATAGCGTTATTGCATGCACTTTGGAAGCCTTCCCTCATGTTTTTCTTGGTATTCCTTTAGCAACCTGTCTCTGATCTCTTCATAAGAGTTTGCTGCAAAATAACGAAACCTTTTGGCATCGGAGGTGCATGACGACTTTAATGATTCTGTAATGCTTTGTCGCAGATTGCCTGAACCGCCTATAAACAGGATCTTCATTGCAGCATGCATCATGTATACGCCAGGCGATTCGGGTACCTTTGAGACAATCTCCTCGTTAAAGTCGAGCCACTCAGACCAGCTTATTTCATCTGCCATATCATTGGTTGGGTGGTGATCCTTAAATTTTTACAGAAAAATGGTTTATGGTTCAAGGAGGCTCTTGAGTCCGACACATCTGTTTCTGATTGTGACCTCGGTTACTCCCGCTGCCACAGAGATGTCTTTTTGTGAGCGAATCTCACCATTTGAGATACAAGCCAAGTAGAGCGCAGCTGCGGCAAGTCCCATTGGGTCCTTTCCTGCAACCATTCCAATCTTTTTTGCCTTGTTTAGGATCTCAATTGCCTTTCTCTTTGTTCTCTCACTGAGGTTTGCCATGCTTGCAATCCTAGATATGCCCTTTGTGGGGTCGGCAACGGGCATCTTTAGATCAAGCTCTTTGTAGATTAGCCTGTAGCACCTAGCTACGTCTTTTCTCCTAATGTTGATGCTTTCTGCTACATCGTCTAAGGTTCGAGGAGTCTCGGTATTTCTACATGCAGCGTAAAGACATGCAGCCACTAGGCCGTCAATAGATCTGCCCCGTACCAGCTTTTTTTCCATTGCCTTTCTGTAAATGTACGCAGCTTTTTCTATGACCGAGTCGGCAAGTCCCATCTTGTCTTTCATTTTGTTGAGCTCATTTAGTGCCTGTCTCAAATTTCTGTCAGCAGATGTATGTGCTTGCGTCCTGCTATCCCAAGTTCGCAGTCTGACAATTGAGCTCTTCATAGAAGCTGAGAGGGGTTTCCCTGTCGCATCCTTGTCTGCTGCACCTATGACGGTAGAAAGCCCCATATCGTGCATCGTCAGTGATGTTCCTGCTCCTACCCTGCTCCTATCCGAGTCGTCATTTGAAAATGATCTCCACTCTGGCCCTGACTCTTCAAGCTTTTCAGCTGCGACAAAACCACAGTTTCTGCAAAACATCTCGCCGGTGGCATCATCGGTTTGTATAGTATTTTTGCCACAGGAAGGGCATTTGGGCTGTATCATTTGCGTATAATATATACACTTTAAACTTATTATGGGTTTTACCAAATTTCCATGATTATTTGTGTGTAGGTTAAGCTAATCGTTATTCTACGAATGTGGAATTACAGTCTAGATCATGTCTGTGTTTTTTGTTTTGAGTGCTTTGAGTATTCTTTTAGCTTTTCAGCAAGCTGTCTGAAAACCTCGTTTACACTTACATCGATGAGATTGATCGTGGCGTTGTCCTTTATGATCTGTTTTTCAAATTTTTCTTTTGTTGCAAACATCACAGAAGACCAGTGCAATATTCCTTTTAGCTTTTCTTCCACTATGGAGTTTGTGTCGGGAAAATTAAACGATTGAAAAACGACTCCATTAACCCAGTTTATTGTTGGAATAACGCCACCGGCAGTCTTGCTACCAAATGCCATTTGGATGACCCAGTCTTCAAAGTTGTACTCGATTACCTCATGTATTACGAGTCTTTTCCAAGGCTCAATTACTATCTCCAAGCTGATCTCTTGCTGGAATTGTCATAATTATATAATTTTCAGCAAAATCGAGGGGGTGATCTTGAGGTATTAGGGTAATTGTCTGTCTATTTTGAACAGACAATATCTATTATTTTATTCATCGGTGGTAATTTGAGGATTCTTATGAACCACAAAGAAATCATTGAGGCTTTGGCTTTTTTTGGTCTTGAAGAAATTGACTCCAAAGTTTACATGGGATTGCTCCAAACAGGTCCTGTATCTGTTGGGACGCTTTCAGCAAAATTAGATATTGACAGGGGCAAGACATACCGTGCCCTCAACAGGCTTAGAAACATGGGTGTTGTTACAACCACGTTTTCCAATCCGACCTTGTGCTCTGCAGTATCACCATCCGACGCCTTAGAAACAATCCTTGAGAGAAAGCAAGATGAGATAACTACGATGAAAAACCTATCTCAAAAAATCGTCGAAGACATAAACATCATTGTCAGAAACACAGAGGTCGCAGAGGTCTCATCTTTTGTCATCATCCAGGGTCGCTCAAACATCTATTCCAGAATCAGCAAGTTGCTACAAAAAGCAGCTGGAACGGTGTATCTTGTTGCACCTCCGGAAGACTTGATGAGGATGTATCACACCTCAATCCCAGAAAGGATTGAGCAGATGAAAGAAGCTGGAACCGAGGTTAGAATACTAACTGAAGTCTCAAGCAATAAAGAACTGTCGTTTGTTCACAGGCTGAACCCAACCGAAATAAGACTTGGCAAACTCCCATCAAAAAGCAGGATGATTGTTGAGGAAAGCAAGCAGTTGATCATGTCTGGGGCGCTGAATGAGTCAATGGATCTTAACGACGAAACCGACTCTGTTATGCAGACAAACTCACTGGAGATGGTAAGCAACATGTTCAGTCTCTGCACGTTGTTGTGGCAAAAATCCAAACCCGTGCAAATCCTAGTTGAGGCAAAGGCCAAGAAGGTGAAGGGACATTGATGGGCTTCAAGGGCGTCTACTGTGAAAATCTAAAACACAAAGACATCCAAGATGCCAGCTCGGCAAGACGCGTCTTGTATAACAAAAGAAAATCAGATCTCATAAACGAGCTTGTAGATCCAATCTGTGTCATTTCAAACGCAAACGAAATCCTATCAAAACGTTTGAGCAAATTTGTAGACAGCGAGACAAGGTCGTATTTTGAGATGATTGCACGAGCTACTACAAAAACAAAGACTCTGATAGAAGAGCTGCGAAACGAAAACAATCCAATTGAATGAGTAATGCGTATTTTGGAGTCAAAATACGCCTTGATTTTTTATATCGCATTGATGACAAAATCTCCCAGTCCACAAAAATCGTTATAACGAATAGTTTGTTTTGATTGAATATGGAGGGCCTTGGCAACAACCTCAGCGAACTAAGGTCACGCATACAAAGAGCCCAAGAAGACCTTGAGCAGATTGGCCTACCGGAATCGGCGCTTCCCGAAGTCATCAACATGACCAATATGCTGCGCGAAAACGAATACCTTACAAAAACCGACCAAAAGAAAACGGAGCTAATCTCTGCATATGCAGCGTACACAAAGCGGCTAGAGGAGTCTGTCAAATCACTACTTTCAATCGAGACGGACCTTAGGGAGTTGATAAAGGCCAAGGCTACGATGACAGCTCACCGTCCAAAAACTCGAAAGGCTGTCAAAAAAACAAAACGCAAAAAGGCCAAAGCCCACAAAAAGTCCAAAAGGCGCAAAAGATGAAAGTCTACCTTTGGTAGGTAATGTCGCCAGCGGTTACTTTGAGATGTCTAGAGTTATGCTTTATTATCAGGGTGCCGTCGCTGTCAACTCTGACTGCTCTTCCGGTCACTTTACCGCCTTGTGTTGAAACCGTGACGTTTCTTCCTATCGTGGAGGATTTTTTTGACCAGCTTGTAATGATGGCGTTTGTCTTGCCGTCAGCTAGGTCTGAGAGGGTTTTTTCAAGTTCTTCTAAAAATGACTGGACAAGCCTGACTGGTCTTGTCTTGTCGGTTTTCTTTACAAGCGTTGCTATTCCGTAGAAATTCTCTTTTGTCTTGATTTTTTTCTCGATTTCCTTTGGATTTATCTTGAAGTTTATTCCAACACCCAAGACGAGGCTTTCAATGGTACTTGATTCGACTGCAGCATCAATTATCATGCCTGCGACTTTTTTGCCTTTTAGCGTAACGTCGTTTGGCCATTTCAGCTCGGTTTTTAGTCCGAGTGTTTTGAAAATTGCGTTGTATAATGCAATAGCTGCAACAAGCGGAAGCAAGGTAATTTTTGAAATGTCAAATGCTGGACGCAATATTACCGACAACCAGATTCCTCCTCTTGGGGAGATCCAGGTGCGCCCCAGTCTTCCTTTTCCTGATGCTTGCGTTTCTGCAATCACCACAGAACCTGTTTCAACGTGGTCTTTTGCGATACTTGAAGCAAAGTTTTGTGTAGAATCAACAGTATCAAAATAATAGACTTTTTTTCCTATCTGCTTTGTCTTAAGGCCGTCTGTTACTTCCCAGGGAAGCATCAAATCTGTTGTGCTGCTGAGCCTGTAACCGAGATTTTGTTTAGATTCAATTTTGTATCCAAGCAATTGAATTTTTTTGATATGCTTCCAGACTGCAACTCGGCTTATCTTTAGTACCTCACTTAGGTCCTCGCCTGACAGATATTCAAGCTGGTGTGCCTTTAGGAATTGTAAAACCTTGACTAAACCTACATTTTCATAGGATGTATACAGCAATATCTTGTCTCAACATGTGATTGATTTAAAATTTCAGCCACCTAGAAATCATCATCTTTTGACCATCTTGTAGATCATCCAATACA
>CAZLSK010000099.1:0-5413 GCA_964562075.1 uncultured Candidatus Nitrosotenuis sp. | reverse complement strand
AACCGAAGTTGACGTGCAACCAGGTTTTCTTATGTATGTCCCACTATATGATGGTGCAGAAATACCTCAAACCGTAGAGGAACGTCGTTCTTTATTTCGTGGTTTTGTTTACGCACCATTTCGTATGAATAATTTTATGGATGGAATACTTGGTGCAGCTCATCAAGACATTACCTTTGTGTTATGTGATACAAATACGGATCCGCAAAATCTGCTGTACGACTATAGTACCACAAAAGGAATTAATGATGAAATTGATCAATCGCTCTCAAAAACCATTGTACTAGACACCCACCAGAGGCAATGGGTTCTAAAATTTGTCGCCCTAAAATCAATTCATTCTGAGCTTGAAACCATTGTTCCAAGTTTGGTGCTGTTTTCAGGGATAGCGTTCTCCATATTGTTGTTTTTCATATTCCGTACCTACAGCAATGTAATTAGACTTACGCAGGAATCACTAAAAAATCAAAAAATGGTCACAATAGGTGAGCTAGCCTCAAGGCTTGCGCATGACCTTAGAAACCCGTTATCAGTAATTAAAAATAGTATAGAACTAATCGAATTTCATCAAAAAGGCACACTATCTGAGAATTCGCAAGAATACATCAAGATGATTCGAGGAGCAATATTCAGAATGAGACACCAATTAGAAGATGTTCTGGATTATGTCAGGATCAAACCGTTGGATATTGCAACTGCATCCATTAAAGAAATCATAGCGGCTTCGATTAAAACGACACCAATTCCACAGAACATCAAAGTAATTGTTCCTGAAAACGATGTTCAAATCCATTGTGATAAAAAACAGCTAGTAGTGGCTTTGAGCAATATCATAATCAATGCCGTTCAAGCTATTGGACAAAACGACGGCGCTATCGCAATAAGAGTTTCTCAAAAGGACAACAACGCACTAATAGAAATTGAAGATACTGGACCAGGAATATTGGACGATAATTTGCCTAAAATATTTGAACCGTTGTTTACTACAAAGCAGGAGGGAACGGGATTAGGACTAGTCAGCTGCAAAAACATAGTTGAACGCCATGGCGGAACCGTTTCAGCAAAAAACAATCCCACCACCTTTACAGTCAACTTGCCAATAAAACAATAACATTTCAATAAAAAAGCTTATCCTAAGATGCTGCTATATGTAACACAAATAAAGTTATGATCAAGCAGCAGAAATTGCCAGCATTTTGTGAATTGTGTCAACCACATCTTGCATTTCATATGGCTTTGTTATGTATACACATGATTTGAGAATTTTGGCAGCAAACTTGTAATCGCTTTCTGCATGTGCTGTTAGCATAATTACTTTGGCGTTCTCGTTCTTTCTTTGAATCATTTCCAATGCCCCAAACCCATCCAAATTTGGCATTGTGATATCTAGCAAAACTACATCTGGTTGGAGTTTTTCAAACAAGTCGATTGCCTCGTATCCATCACGACCAACGCCTAAAACTGGAATTCCATATAGTGACAGATAATCCTTTAGTGTTCTTCTGACAGACTCATCGTCGTCTACAATCAATACTCCTTTCAAGATATTTTCCTCGCTGAGGATGTTGTAATAAACATCTGTGCTGTTTGGAATGTACAAACAATTGTTCACTCATCTGAAATACAACAGTGTTTTGTTATTTCTTTAAAAATAATTTGACAAAAAATTAGTGAATTTGAAGCATCTCGATCTTCTTTTGTAGCTCATCAAGGAGGACAGGCTTTCTCAAAACATCTAAAATACCTGGTAAGAGAATCTGCCAGGTATGGCACGGTAACCAAGCTATATGGTGATGGTGCGTACGATTCCCGGCAGATATTCTCGTACGTTGGCGATATTGGTGCGGTGCCTGCTACCAGTCAGAAGGAATTCCATATCAAATGCAAAAGGATGTTACCAACGAAAGCTTGTAGTCATATCACAAAAGGCAGATTATTCCAAATGGGCATCTAGCGTAAGCTAGAAGACGCTGGATTGTCGAGTCGGTCTTTTCTAGTATCAAGAGGATGTTTGGAGAAGAGGTAAGATCCAAAAAGAAATGCAACATGATTCAGGAATTGATGCTGAAAATATCGTTATACAACGGGTTTGTGACGGCATAGAATAACAGGAGAGGTACTGGCAAGTATGGACTTGTTGTGATTTGTGCGACAAAGCAAGTCGTTAGACTTGATTTTAAATTAATTTGGAGAGACTCGCAAAACAACTTCTGCCAATGGCCCGATAACAATATTTCCATTAACGTAACCGTCTGCAAGAATATACATTACATACATTCTTGTGTCCGTTATTGGCGGAGCCGTTGCAGTAAATGATATGGTTTTTCCAGTGTTTCCTGCACCATTCAAGTCTGCTAGCAGGGTACCTACTAGCTGTGAGGATCCATCAGGATATGACTGAAATGTTGGAGCTGAAAATCCCGTATTGCCTACAACTTGTACGTTTGACCATCCCCTAGGTATGTTTATGATCAATCTAGAGCCTGCACTGATCTTGTTTCCTGTTCCGCTTTCCATGTCTGCGAGAACCACATGGAATGTTTGATTAGAGCCGGGTAGTATGCTAGTCATGTTTGCCATAATGTCTGCGGCGCTGGTAGAGTCAACAACTTTGGACAGATATACATTTGGTATTGACGAGGAGGTTCTTATCGATGTGCCATAGGCTGCCTTGCCGAACTGGCCAAGAGTCGTAAAGACGTTTGCTTGGACTATGACGGTTTCTGGTTCTGACCCGCTCCCGCCAAGATTTCCAGGTGTGACTTTGACCAAAAATGGAAAAACCGATTTTGGTTCAACCAGCTGTGGCGCTGCAGTGTTTTTCCACATTAACTGATTGGCCGTAGGACAAGACCAGTTGCTTGTGGTCGGTGGAATCGTTATGGTGCTACAACCAGAATTAAACACTTCGTCATTGCTGTTTGCAGGCGAGGTCTGGGCGCTAATGACCACCTTGCTTACGTAAATAGGTTGATCAGTGGGATTGACAATGTTTACTCCCCAAACACCCTTTTCTCCTGCATCCCCAAACGTGTTAGCAATTACCATGTATATCTCTGGTCTTGAGAAAAGATCCGATGACACTATTGACCCCGGTTCAGAGTTGTCGCGCAACAGGATTATGCCTTCATCAGGATTGCTAAGCTTTGTCGCGTTGGTAGGCTCTTCAATTCCTTGAGCAAAAGTAGAAAACGTTACGTTGGTTCCTGCAGTGCCCATAAGCCTGTACTTCCATGACAAGATTGCAGTCTCGGCAGGTAGTAAATCAGATTGCATTTGAACTATTGGTGAAGAATCAAGAACTGCAGAAGATGGTGTTACGGAAATTGGTCCTGAAGTAACATTTAGCATTTTTGTGTTACCCACGTTTGTTACAAACAATAAAGCTGTTGCATTCTCTCCCAATCTGACATCGGGTGGATTCAATACCAGCTTTGCCTTGAGATTGTTTGGACCACCCACATTAAGCTGTTGGGCTGTCTTTATTGTGCCAAGTGAGGAAACTACCTTGACATCATAAGTTCCAGGGTTCATAAATAACGGCTTGTTTTGCAATATGTCTACTCCATAACCAGGAGCTAAAACCGAATCCGTGTAATTTAGTTCATATTTTTGTGCTGCCTGAGTAGGGTTTGTCTTGTTTATGATCCAGAGTGTGTCTATCTCCAAGGGATTTGAGCCCTCGTTTTCTACAAAGACTGTAAGCCTATTGTTTGCGTCGGTTGCTGCAGAGGCATAGAACTTTTCTTGGATTTTTTTGATTTCGTTATCAGCTATGGTTTGTTGTGCCTGTATCATGTCTGACTGTGTCTCGATGACAAGATATGAGATTGAAAGACCCGCAGTCATTAGTACTAAAAAAAACACAGAACCAATTACGGTTGAAATTGCTCTTTTCCTTTTAGTTAAATTTGTCATCCTGTTTCACCACTTAGTACCACGAACTCCGTTGAGCGTACGCTACCAAAATCCACTAGGATTTGAATTGGTTTTGATAGTGAGATGTCAGAACTGATATCCTTGCTTAGTTTTACAACCAGTCTTGCCTCTTCATCATCTACAAGCTTGTTGTCTGACTTTTGGACTCCATTTGGTGAAACAATGCTGAACTTGCCATTGAATGGATATTTTCCTGAAGAATCATTTGTACTTGCATCAAACACCTTTCCGCCAGTTTGTGTATCCCATGTATGAGTGATGCCGTTGATCTGAATATTTTTGATAAATACAGGATTGGGGCTGACGTTCTTTATTTGAATTACAATAAAGTCAGTGCCTCCATTTGCTTGAATGTTATCTGGCGTTGCCGAGCAAGAGGTCGTACAAAGCTTTCCATCAAAGTTATTATCAAGTGTGTTCAGCTCTAACAGATCCGCACCGTCTCTTGTGTCATAACCAGTTAGTCGTATCGAGTACGTTGGAGAGACAGGTGATGCAGCACTTCCTTGGATACTTGATAGTCCGCTTCCTTGGACAAGCGTAGCCAAAAACACAGAGCCTGCAGTAGTGATTCCAAGTAGTAATAATGTAGCGATTAGCTCTGATAATCCACGTCGTTTTGTTGTGAGTACTTTCCTCAAGTGTTAAACGGCCTCGCTACGGTTTCAAAGAAGTTTCCTTTTGATGTCAAAATTGTAATCTTGTATTCCGAATTTGCATAGTTTGGATCATCCCAGCGCCCCGAAAACTGCAGACCTGCAGTTGACACCATATCCGTCCCAACTCTTGGTTGGGCGTCTATCGCAAGATTTTTGTCGTTTATGAGTAGGTCTTGCGTGTCGGTTTTTACCATCGTGATCTTGCTAATTGTTGTATCGATGGTTCCTACGTTTCGTATCGTAATGGTAACTTGGTTTCCTGCAGGATTGAGGCGTATGTGCTCAAAGACGATATCTTCACGTCCACCTTCGTTCTGATATGTAACCCCGCTTGAGAGCCGGTTGCTAATCTCGCCTACCTCGTTGAGACCCTTTGTCACAACTACCGTGCCTACCGGAACCACCAGGGCAAGCATGAACATCGTTCCCATGATTTGGCTGACTCCGCGCTTTGAGTGAGTGTTAAATGAGCGTCGTTTTGCACTCATTTGCCTTGAGCGCCTTCCAGTTTTTTGATTCTGTACATAAGTAGTTTTTCAGACTCGGAGATTATCTCACCAACGTTTTGTGACGAGATTATTGAGACATTGTATTTTGATGCAATCGATTTTGTTTTTTCACTAATTGATGCAAAGCCGATAATTAACGCTATTTTTGGTGCGGTATCAAGGATCTGGATTATCTTTGAATCGATTTCAGAGTCGTGTGAACCGTTTATGAAAATAAAGATTGTCTCGTTTTTATTGTTGATGCCACAGATGTCTATTTTATGATCATGTCCACTCTTTCCCTTTGCGGTGTAATTTTCCTCAGCT
>CAZLSK010000098.1:0-5475 GCA_964562075.1 uncultured Candidatus Nitrosotenuis sp. | reverse complement strand
TTGAAAATGTTAGAACTAAGTACAGATGCAATAATCAACGCAGTTAACTTGGCATCAGTATCTAGATTGTGAGGGGGCTCATCGTCAAACTCAACAAGGCAGCTACTTTCGGGATTTGCGTTATAGTAGATTAGTTTTGATTTTGTTGATTCAAACATTGCCGCAGGGTCATATTTTCCAAGCTCGCTTTTTGCCAATCGCAGCTTTCGGGAAAATCTGATTGGAAATTCAGCTGACTCTATTGGTTTGCAGCCGCAAAAGAGCTTTTTGTTCGTATCTAGTTGTTGGTGTATTTCTAGGCCTACCTTTAGACCAATTTTAGCTGGATCAACATCTGACACAATCGTTCTTTACGACGTCACCTTAAATCTTATTCTGTAAGTTCGGATGCGATATTTTTGAGCATTATCTGTTCAATGTTTTTGCTATCGATTGCAGTAGCCCACATTGCCTTTACCACCGCTGTCTCTGAAATCATATCAGATAGTGGCACCATGCCTAGATACAACAGATCTCTGCCGCTCTCATAGACTGCCATGTTGACCCGACCATCCAAACATTGTGAGGTCATGCCAACAAAGATTTTCCGTTCTTTTGCCTTTTTAACAACGTCGTACATGGTTTTTCCCACGTGTCCAAGTCCTGTCCCTTCGAAGATTATTGCCTTGTAGCCGAGGTTAATCATCTGTTCTACCATTTTTGGGTCAAAACCCGGATAGTACTTTATGAGTGCAACTTTGGTGTCGACCTTAATCTTTGGTGTGTATTCTCTTTGATTGAAATAAGGACTTTTGAGGTTTTGAATTATCTCGTTTTGCGATACAATGAAGGCTGGTTTTGCTCCCACCGTCTCAAAGGCATTTCTTTTGCTTGTGTGATTTTTTCTTACACGCGTTCCAAGGTGGCAGGCAACCTCATCATCGCTTTCGGTATTGTGCATTGCAACAAAAACCCCACTTACACCACATTTAACAATGAATTTTGCTGCAGAGATCAAGTTTGTTGCAGCATCAGACGACGGTCTATCGGATGATCGTTGCGAACCAACCAAGACTATTGGTTTTGGAAATCCTGCAAGTGAAAATGAAAGAAATGCAGCTGTATATTGCATCGTGTCAGTCCCATGTGCTAAAATGATTCCTTTATAGTCGGATTTTGCCAATGAGTCAAGCCTTTGTGCTATCTTTACCCAGTGCTCTGGGGTTAGATTTTCTGAATATTCAGAAAACAATACCTCAGCATCAATATTTGCAATCTCTGAAAGCTCTGGTACAGAAGCGTTAAGGTCTTGTGCAGACAAGGCTGGAGTAACACTTCCTGTCCTGTAATCAACTCTACTTGCAATTGTTCCTCCAGTTGAAAGGAGCAAGACTTTGGGCAATGAAGAATCAAACTGGGTTTTGAAATTTTTTTCCTGCATCAGTTCAACAGTAGAGACGTATTCAACCTTTCTTATCTGGTTTATCTCCAGTCCTACATTGTAACCGCTTTTGAATTTTAGAACGATGTGTTTATCATCCGTATGTTCGTAGCGCGGCATGATTGTTCCTGTGTGTTCAGAATCTGTAGTTATCTTGATTATGTCGCCTACTTTGACCTTGTTTTGTTTTAGGAATTCAAGAGCCTTTCCAGAGTATCCCCTATAATCCGACATTTATGTGGAAACTAGATTTTGTTATTATTTTAAGACTATCTGTAATAGGGAACTGCTATCTTTTGGCCTATCTTCAGGTCCTTTTGTGCCCTTACCTTCTTTACAGCTTCTTCGAAGTGTCTCATTGAAACCTTGGCATTGGCTGCTGCTTTTTCAAGCTCATCCTTGGTTGGGTGCTTGTCGAGGTATTCATGAATTACTATGGATACAGCAGTGTTTGCAATTGCAGCCACGTCTGCTCCACTCATACCATCGGTCATCTCTGAGATCTTATCCAAGTTTACATAATCAGGATCATTTTTGTCCGTAGTTATTGGAATATCTTTTGCATTGATCTCTAGGATTTGTTTTCGACTCTCCTTGTCTGGCATTGGAATTTGAACAATTTTATCAAATCTGCCAGGTCTGAGAAGCGCTGGATCGATCATGTCCGCTCGGTTTGTTGCAGCAAGCACTATTACACCATGCATGTTTTCCATACCATCAAGTTCGGTTAGGAGTTGGCTTACCACCCTCTCGGTCACTGCGGTTTCTGCTCCTGCTCCTCTAATTGGTGCAATGGAATCAACCTCATCAAAGAAAATAACACACGGTGATGCTTGTCTTGCTCGTCTGAATATCTCCCTAATTCCTCTCTCGGATTCTCCTACCCACTTTGATAGTAACTCGGGTCCTCTTACCGAGACAAAGTTTGCCTCACTTTCTGTTGCGACCGCTTTTGCAAGCAATGTCTTGCCAACGCCACTTGGGCCGTGCAACAGAATTCCACGAGGCATCTTGTGACCTAGTTTTTCATATAATCCGGGATACTTCATTGGCCACTCTACTGCCTCTTGTAATTGCTGCTTTACCTCCTTTAGTCCACCAATGTCATCCCACTTTACGTCAGGATTTTCAATAAAGACTTCGCGCATGCCAGAAGGCGTTACCTCGATTAGGGCTTTTTGGAAATCATCGTTGTTTACTATGAGCTTGTCAAGTGTTTCAGGGGGAACCTTTTCATCCTCAAGATTCAATTCCGGCAAAAGCCTTCGCAGGCATTTCATTGCTGCTTCCTTGCACAAGTACTCTAGGTCAGCACCAACATAACCATGGCTTACTGCGGCAATTTTGTCAACGTCAACGTAGTTAGAGTCACCTTCATCAGTGACAAGCGGCATGTTTCTTGTGTGAATGTTTAGAATGTCTTTTCTGCCCTTTTTGTCTGGCACCTTGATCTCGATCTCTCTGTCAAATCTGCCAGGCCTTCTCAATGCAGGATCGATTGCATTTGGTCTGTTTGTTGCTGCAATTACAATTACTTTGCCTCTTGCCTCCAGACCATCCATAAGAGAGAGCATTTGTGAAACAACTCTGCGCTCTACCTCTCCAGTCACCTCTTCTCTTTTTGGCGCAATCGAGTCTATCTCATCAACGAAAATAATTGATGGTGCTTTTTCCCTTGCCTCCTTGAAGATCTCACGGAGTCTTGCTTCACTTTCTCCATAAAACTTGCTCATTATTTCAGGACCTGATATGCTGATAAAGTGAGCATTGCTTTCATTTGCTACCGCTTTTGCAAGCAATGTCTTGCCAGTCCCGGGGGGGCCATACAAGAGCACTCCTTTTGGAGCCTCAACGCCAAGTTTCTCAAAGATCTCTGGATGCCTCAGTGGAAGCTCAATCATCTCTCTGACTTTTTTGATCTCATCGGTGAGACCACCAATGTCTTCATACGTTACTTGAGGAACACCTCTAAGCGTCTCTCCCTTTTCAGCTATGTGGAAAACGGTTTTTTGTGTAACCAAGACCGCATCAGCTGCAGGAGTCACACCAATTACCTGAAATGTTAATCGTCCACCAAAATAAGGAACCATGACATTGTCGCCCTTGATCAAAGGAACGCTTTCTAGGGCGTCTGCCAAGTAGCGCTCATCAATTGGAGGAATTGCCTCAAGCGGTGCTACAACCACTTTTTCGGCAGCAACTGCTTTTATCTTTCGAACCGAGATGGTATCGCCTATCGCAATTCCTGCGTTGTTTCTTCCAAGTCCGTCAATTCTGATGATGCCTTTGCCCTCATCAGAAGGATAAAGTGGAAGACACTTTGCAACGGTTCGGCGCTTGCCTTTGATCTCAATTACATCGCCGGTTGAGGCGTTAAGGGTGTCCATAGAATCATAATCAATTCGAGCCACACCGCGACCAACGTCCCTCGTGTATGCCTCAAGTACTTTAAGTGAGAGGGCGCTTTGGCTCATAGCAGTAACTTCTCAGCGTATTTTTTATATCTTTGTCAGTTTTGATCCACAACATCGTGCACAGAATCCAAAGCTTAAAATCTTAAGTTCTAACCATCATCGAAAATGGGTAAGCGACCACTAGTTAGAAGGCGTGGCCGGGGAGGCATGCAATTTAGAGCAGCAGCCACTGGCAAGTTAGCTCCAGCCAAGTACCCGCATTTTGATTTGTCAGAAGATCACGTAGGCACAGTAATCGATCTAGTTCATGAGAGAGGAAGGGATGCACCACTTGCAAAGGTCAGATTTGAGGACGGCTCTGTCGCTTTGGTGCCAGCTGTTTTGGGAACAAAAATTGGCTCATCGATCAAGTTTGGTCTCAACGTCGATATCACAAACGGAAACGTTATCAGCATTCAGAATATACCGGATGGAACCATCATATGTAATGTCGAAAAACACTTTGGGGATGGGGGCGCTATTGCAAAAACTGCTGGCAGCTCGGCAACCATATTCTCGCACGGTACCGATGGGGTTACCATTAAACTTCCTTCTGGCAATTTCACAACCCTGAATCCAAAAAACAGGGCAATGGTTGGTATTTTAGCAGGAGGTGGAACCTCAGAAAGGCCTTTTCTAAATGCCGGAAACAAGTGGCGCAGATACCGTTCAAAAGGTCACAAATATCCAATTGTTAGAGGAGTTGCGCAAGCTGCATATGTTCACCCACATGGTGGTGGAAGACATCAACATATGGGTGGTAGCGGAACAGTATCAAGAGATGCTCCACCTGGTGCCAAAGTTGGAAGCATTGCTGCAAGAAAGACTGGACGGGCAAGAGTAAAAGAAAGAGTCTAATCTTATCTTCATAAAAAAACCTAAAATTGATTAATCCCGAAACGGGAGTCTTTTCAAATGGCAAAACAACGAGTCCATCTTTTTGTAAAAGGCAAAGTTCAGGGAGTCTTTTTTCGACAGGCGATGAAGGTGGCTGCAAAAAAGAATCACGTCTCAGGTTGGGTTAAAAATCTCAGGGACGGAAGGGTTGAGGCGATCCTAGAAGGTGAAGACGTTAACGTAAGCAATGTGGTTGAGTGGTGTCATGCAGGTCCTGCAAATGCACGTGTAGAAGACATCGATATAAGAAATGAAAAATTCAAAGGCGAATTTACAAAGTTCGAAGTCTTGTACTAGTGAATCGTATTATAGGCATCAAGTATCTGTTTTTTGAGTTCGTCAGGATTTTCATTAGGTTTTATCGATGCGATTCTGAAAGGTTCTTTTCTGTCACGCTGAATTTTCACAATTATTGTTTGTTGATCTGGCTCTAGATCCGCAAACCATCTAAACGAAAGTGACTTGCCAAAAACAATTCTGTGTGCACGCACATCTTCAACTACATTGGTACCTAAAGACAAGCAAAATTCTCTTAGCGAATCAAATAAGGGCAATAAATCAGGTAAAATCTGCTTTCTGAAATCATCATAGGTTCTTTTTGGACCTAGAAACAATCCTTCCACGGATTTGTTTGTTTTTATAAGGAATAATATGTTTTTGAAAAAGTGGTAGTAGATCTGCCGGTTCCAGTCTAGACAGGTAACC
>CAZLSK010000097.1:0-5604 GCA_964562075.1 uncultured Candidatus Nitrosotenuis sp. | reverse complement strand
CCAAGAGAAGAGAGCGTGTTTCTTATAATTTTGATACCGCGTTTAATCTCACTTTCAGGCTTGAGGAAAAAAATTACACCGTCTGCATGTTTTGCAGCAAGCTCTGTTATTTTGTCTCCAACCACTGCCCAATATATGGGGATGTTGTGATGATTTTTTATGTAGTCTGTATAGCTACTGATTCTAAAAAGTGGTTTTTCAAATTTCATCTTGTACATGTTTTCAATAATGATTGGAGCACTCGTTCCAAGTCCAAGAACAAATCTTCCATCGGATTTTCGATAAATCTCACTACACAATCGTAGCATTATTTCCTTACTTCTAGAGTAGACATTAACAATCCCCGTACCTAAAGTCATATTCTCAACTTTATCCACTACTGAATTGAGTGCTTCAAACGCATCAACTCCTGTAAACATTGGATGAGTTTCAGGAACAAAATAACAATCTAACAAGTTCGCGTCACTTATCGTGGCAGCTTTTTTTATTGCGTTTAATGGAGCCCTTATCCCAAGTTCTACTCCTCTTTTTGTAGGCATTATAGAACTTGAACTACCTCAATGTCATAAATGCGTTAAAGTCGCATTAGGAATTTAACAAGAATTTTGCCTAACTGGTGGATTTCTTAGAAGGAAGATGTATGGCATGCCCATCAATATCTCTTAGCGCGTCTACAAATGATTCTGGAAGAGTAGGATGAGCATGTATCACATCAAACACATCTTGCGGCTTTAATCGCATCTTTATTGCAAGTGCCGCTTCGCCAATCATTTCACCTGCATGTGGGGCAATTATGAATGTGCCAACCAATATGCCCTCCTTTTCAAAAACCTTGATCAGTCCTCTAGTTTCACCAAGGCAGCTTGCTTTCGCACTTGCGGTGAGTGGAAATTCCCCTGTACTTCCTTCAAATTTACCTACAAACGCTAGTTCTGGATATGTGAATACACAAGCAGGAACAGTACTATAATCAATTTTGCTTTCAACGCCCATCAAATTTTGAGCTGCAATCTCACCTTGTTTTGCTGCCACATGTGCAAGCTCAGACACTCCGCTGACATCGCCAATAGCAAATATGTTTGGAACATTTGTTGCCATCTTTTCATTTACAATGATTCCGTCCCTGTTGAATTTTACACCGATATTATCCAATTCACCTGCATTTATGTTGGGTTGTCTTCCAATGCTTACGAGTATTTTTTCTGACTCTATTTTTTGACCATTGGAAATTACTGCGTTGCCAGTTATTTTTTCAACTTTGGATTTTGTAATTATGTTGATGCCGTCCATTCTCATGTATTTTTCAATTGTATTTCCAATTTCTGGAGGTTGAGAGGGTAGTAGGTGACCTTCCGCTTCTAGCAAAGAGACTTTGCAGCCAAGCGCATTCAAAATACAGGCAAATTCACAGCCACTGTAACCTCCTCCAACAATAGTGACAGAGGCTGGCAACTTGTTCAACTCTAAAATTGTATCAGTCGAAAGTATCTGTTCATTAAACTCGTATCCTAGCAAACAAACAGGATGACTTCCAGTGGCAATAACAATGTGTTTGGTTTCTATGGTTGCCCCATTCACCAGAATTTTATTTTTGGAGGCTATGCTTGCTTTGCCTTCCATTAGACTAATACCATTACTTTGAAGAAGAAGCTTTATCCCATTGGCAAGTTTTCCTACCGTTGCCTGCATTTTGGATCTTAAGATATCATAATTTAGCTGGATATCGACACTCAGACCGTTCTTTTTTGAAGAATTGACCCTTCTTATCACATCTCCTGCGGAATGAAGAAACTTTGTGGGAATGCAGCCTCGTTGCGTACAGGTTCCACCCAGGCCATTCTTTTCTATTAAGCAAATCTTTCCGCCGAGTTGGGCAGCCCTGATGGCACAAGAATAACCGCCTGGACCTCCGCCTATAATCACCGCATCGTACACGAGTCAGAATAAAAACTCGTAGCAATAAATCTTAGTGGCTATCTTTTCCAATTCCATTGGTGTGTGGTATATTTTTCTCTGACTAGCTTTTCTGTCTCTGTTTCTTCTTCAACAGTAAGAGTATCTGTCACTAGTCTTGAGCCAAATTTTTCACTAAAACCTGACTTTAGAGCAGCTGTTGCCTCATCAAACGTTTTGTTCAACGCTGTAATTCTTTGTCTGGCATCGGTGATCATTTTGTCTTTGATCTTTTCAGAGGGAATTTTCAATACAAAAAACATCTTGTCAATATCGGCATTTAGCAATATGGTACCGTGTTGCAACAGCGTATTCTTTTTCCTTGTTTGTGCGTTTCCTGAAACCTTTTTCCCATCAATGGTTATATCATTTAGTGGAGAAAATTTTGACACAAACCCAAGCTTATTGATGGCGAGTATAACTGCATCACAAATCAATTCATACGATTCCATTATGCTTTGTGGATATTTTCTTGTCAAAAAGGAATAGGTCAGTTCAGAATCATGGAAAACTGCTCCACCGCCAGTCATTCTTCTAACCATGTCGATACCGAGATGTCTGCATTTGTTTACGTCGACTTCTTGATCCATGCTCTGAAAGTACCCAATTGATACTGCAGAGGGCCTCCAGCCATAAAGCCTCAATATCGGCATCTCGTCTAACTTGTTGAGCAATACCTCATCAAGCGCCATGTTCCATGATGCGTGGTTGTGGCCTGTTTCTAAAACTCTGATTTTATCGAACTTGAAATTCATTTATTCAAGCATCCAAGGATTGCATCTGCCATAGATTCTGAATTAAAACCAAATATTTCTGAGTCTTTGAGGCTTTTATCGATGACGTTAGTAATGGAATTTCTAACTAATCTGGCCCCGATCAAATCCGCTTCAAGCTTGTCCAAATTTTCTTCCGGATGTATAAAAAAATCACCAGTAATGGATATCGACTGTATCGTGTTGTTGACCTCATCATATTTTAGAAAAATTCTGACAAGTTTTTGCGATTTGTATGTGTTATTTGCGCGCTTCATAGCAAAACGGCCTTGACTATATTGCTACCCAATTTTATTATTTTGAAGAGACTGTCCCCATCTCAGATTTGGCTTTCTTGCCGCTGCGACCTCGTCTAATCTACTAACTGGCGTACTGTGAGGTGAGCTCATGACAAGTTGTGGATTTTCCTTTAATTCTGCTGCTATTTTTTTTAAGGCAGAGGCAAATCTATCCAATGTTTCTTTGCTTTCCGTCTCTGTCGGTTCAATCATCAACGCCTCACTGACAATTAATGGAAAATAGATTGTTGGAGGATGGAAACCATAATCCAAAAGTCTTTTAGCTATGTTAAGTGCACTTTTTTCGCCAAAATTTTTTGCAGAAATTACAAACTCATGAGCACAGCTTCGGTTATAGGGAAGAAGATAGGTATCCTTTAGCAAACTAAGAAGGTAATTGGCATTTAGAACCGCATGCTCAGAAACCTTTCTTATGTTTGAACCCCATGACATGATGTAAGAATAAGCCCTCACAAGCATACCAAAATTCCCATAAAATGAATGGATTTTACCGACAGACCTTGGCTTGTTGCTATCCAAAATATACTTGGTATTTTGTTTGGTAACCCTAGGTATTGGCAAATAGTCTGCCAAAAATGATTTTACACCAAGAACTCCAGCACCAGGACCTCCGCCACCGTGTGGAGTTGAAAAACTCTTGTGCAGATTCAAATGAATCATATCAAAGCCTTGTTCTCCAGGTTTCGTTATCCCAAGCAGTGCGTTCATGTTTGCACCATCACAATACATCAAAGTGCCGTTTTTATGTGCAAGATCACAAATCTCCAAAATATTTTCTTCATAAAGTCCAAGCGTATTGGGATTTGTTAACATGACTATTGCGATGTCTGCGGTAAGTGATTTTTTGAATTCCTGCAAATCCATGTTGCCTCGTGAGTCGGTAGGAATAACCACCGTATTCAGCTTGCAAATGGATGCCGTAGCGGGATTAGTACCGTGGGCAGAGTCGGGAATTATGGCTTTGGTTCTTTTTTCATTTCTTTGTCTAAAATAGGCCTTTGTTATCATGGTTCCCAAAAGCTCACTCTGTGCTCCTGCAGCTGGCTGCAAGGAAAAGGCATCCATGCCTGTTATCTCCTTTAGGAACTGTTCCAGCTCCCACATGATCTCAAGTGCCCCTTGCGAACATTCCTCATTGGAATGGGGGTGAAGAAAGCTAAAACCATCTAACCTTCCCATGTCTTCGTTAACCTTTGGATTGTATTTCATCGTGCAGGACCCAAGGGGATAAAACCCCACATCGACCCCAAAGTTCTTTTTGGACAAATTGGTATAGTGCCTAACCACATTAATTTCACTGACATTTGGAAGCTGAAGGTCGTTTCTTGTAAGCTCAGCAGGTAATTTTATTGAAATATCTTCATCAGAAAGATGTCCCGTTGTTTCCTCATCATACTCAAATATCGTCTTCATAACTTTCTCACCGTGGACACAAAGTGCTCTATGTCTGAAATTGTATTCATTTCGGTGCAGCAAATTAACAATTTGTCTTGAGCAATTTTGAGGCCCCCATGTATGCCACCTTCAAACAATGCCGAAAGAACATTCTCAGAGGGTTTGGGCGTTTTCACAAGGAATTCGTTGTAAAATGGCTTGTCATTCAATGTTTTAAAACCTAAACCTTCTAATTTTTCCTGCAAGAGGTGTGCTCTACCATACGAAAGTCTTGCAACCGTTCGCAGTCCATTTCTTCCCATAAGTGCCAAGTAGATAGTTGATGCCAAAGCCATCAAACCTTGGTTTGTTGTGATGTTGCTTGTCGCACGTTCTCTTCTGATGTGTTGCTCACGAGCTTGAAATGTTAATACAAAACCTTTGTTTCCATTTGAATCGGTTGTCATACCACAAATCCTGCCTGGAATTTTTTTTAGAAGAAAATCCTTGACTGCCATGAATCCGAGATATGGTCCGCCAAAGTTTATTGGTATGCCAAACGACTGTCCTTCGCCAACAACAATGTCTGCCCCATAGTCCGCAGGTGCCTTTAGTATTGCAAGCGATGTTGGTTCAATAACACAAACAACAAACAACGCACCAGCTCTGTGCGCCATTTCTGCTAACGGTTTCAAGTTCTCGATGTTTCCATAAAAGTCTGGGTTTTGAGCTATTACACACGATGTTTTGTCATCTATTTCGTTGGTGAGCTCAAGGTCAGCACCATCACAATATGTCTTTAAAACCTGTAGGTATTGCGGGTTTAAGCCATCTTTGACAAAAACACGATTTCTTCCATTATATGATGCGCAAAGAAGCCCCGCTTCTGCCAGTGCTGATGCGCCATCGTACAAGGACGCATTTGCAACATCCATGCCTGTAAGAATGCACATAAAGGATTGGAACTCGTACATTGCCTGAAGCGTTCCTTGGCTCATCTCTGGCTGGTACGGCGTGTAGCCGGTAGAAAACTCGCCTCTCATGAGCAGATGATTTAGAGCCGAGGGGATGTAGTGATTGTAAGCACCTCCGCCTACAAAATACTTGAAGACTTTGTTTTTAGCCGCCAGAGATTGTATGTGATGCCTGACCTCAAACTCGCTCATCGGTTTTGGAAGATTCAAACCAGTTTTGAGGAGGGGTCT
>CAZLSK010000096.1:0-5654 GCA_964562075.1 uncultured Candidatus Nitrosotenuis sp. | reverse complement strand
GCATGGCTTAGTACCAATCCGATAGCAGTCAGGTCCCGCAGGATCAACGGGATTCATTATTTGGTTTATTCACATTTGGAATTGGACGGAATGCACTAATCTTTCACATAATCAGATTAGATCATTTTGATCAAATCCTCATTTTGTATGCGTAACTGGAGGCCTGTAAATCACAAACTGGTATGATACCATACTTCATTACAAGCGCCGCCAAAGCGTTACGTATGCAAAAAAATAACCAAACGAAATAGCATATAAACCATGCAGAATTTTTTACTAATTGCAAGAGTATTTCCGATCAAAAATATATGACGCAATATAAAGGACGAGATACACTTTGAAAGATTTTGAGATCTACAAAAAAAAGACACGCGAGTCGGAAAAGCTTTTTGCAAGATCAAAAAGACTCCACGTAAACGGCGTAAGCCACAACATTAGATTTTTTGAGCCGTACCCTTTTGTCACAAAGTCTGCCAAGGGAAAATATCTTGTCGATGTAGACTCTAATCGATATGTTGATTTTTGGATGGGTCACTGGAGCCTCATTTTGGGCCATGCACCATCCCAAGTTTTTGACAAAGTAAGAACACAACTACCAAACGACTGGATGCACGGCGTTGTAAATAAAAACACAATCGAGCTGTCAGAGATTATCGCAAAGGCTGTACCAGTTGCACAAAAGATTCGATACGTAACATCTGGAACCGAAGCAGACATGTATGCAGTCAGGCTTGCAAGAGCAGCGACTGGCAAAAAGATAATTGCAAAAATAGATGGAGGGTGGCACGGATACACAAGCGACCTGCTCAAGACTGTCAACTGGCCATTTGAGCAATCTGAAAGCAGTGGCCTTACCGATGAGGAACACATTGTATCTCTTCCTTACAATGACTTAGAAAAATCTGCTGAGATTTTAAAATCTGCAAAAAACAATTTGGCTGGAATAATTGTAGAGCCGGTCCTTGGTGGAGGAGGATGCATTCCTGCAACAAAGGAATATTTGCACGGTTTGCAAGAGCATGCAAAAAAAGAAGATGCGTTGTTCATCTTAGATGAGATAGTAACAGGATTTAGGTTTAGGTTTGGATGCCTTTACGATACTATGAAGCTTGATCCAGACATTGTCACTTTGGGAAAAATAGTTGGCGGGGGTTTTCCAATAGGTGTTATTTGCGGCAAGGAAAAAATCATGCAGCTTGCAAATACAAAACTTTACTCTAAAACAAAACGCGCATACATCGGGGGCGGGACGTTTTCTGCAAACCCGATGACGATGACTGCTGGTGCTTCCACCCTGTCTGTCTTAAAGGAGAACAAAAATATCTATTCAAAAATTGCAAGGCTTGGGAAAAAGACACGCAAAAGTCTTGGCAAGGCATTTGACGGTAAAGTCATAACAACCGGTGCCGGCTCGTTGTTTATGACGCATTTTCTCAAAGACGGCACAACACAAATACGAAATGCAGCTGATGTGGCAAGATGCGACACCAGGTTATTGCAGAGATTTCATTTTGAAATGATTGCAAAGGACGGAATATTTTTCCTTCCAGGAAAACTTGGGGCATTTTCTTCTGCCCACTCTGAGGCAGATGTTAAATCACTTGTTGCCGCCGCTCAAAGATTTTCAAATCACATAGATAAGAAAAAATAAAACACAACATCACCGTGCAGTATGTTAATTTCAAATCTTGACTCAGTTGAACCCATTGCTGGCTCGGAGGGAACGCAAATCAGGCAGATTTTTCATCCGCACAACACCATGCTTGGAATTAGATACAGCATAGTGCAGTGTGTGATTAAGCCGCACAAGAGCTCAAAGCCGCACAGGCTCAAGTCCTCCGAAGTTTATTTTGTCGTAGATGGTAAAGGCGTTATGCATGTAGATGACGAGTCGGCACCAATTCGAAAAAATCAGGCAGTCTACATTCCGCCCCACTCAAAGCAGTTTGTTGAAAACACTGGGGACACGCCACTTGAGGTCTTGTGCATAGTAGACCCGGCGTGGCGGCAGCAGGACGAGCAGGTAGAGTGATTCTCCTGCAAGTTCAGCGACCACTTAAATAAGAAAGGCAGTCTTCCAAAACTCATGAATGAGCTGGATGGCTTTCTTTTCAAATCAATTCTGCAATCAATAAAAAACGAGCTAAACAATGAAAAGCTGGCAAGAATTGAACAAAGGCTCCAGCAGGAACACGGCATCAAGTTTTCCGATTTTTTTAGCAGATTTGAGAAGATAAGAGAGTCATTGCTAGGGTTTGAAGAGGATCTAAGACAGATAGAAGACAAGGTACTGCGAAATTTTCTGACCGTCGAAACAAACCATGCAGAAAGATGGCTAGTCATTATAAACAAATATCTGACTGAGCTGGTTTTGAAGACCTTTGCAGATGAGGACAAAAAACTGATCCTAGACCTTACAAGGGATAACGCAGAGACGATTCCAAGTATTTTGGTCAGGTGTAATCTGCCAAACACATCTGGGTATAGAAAGATGAACCAGTTAATTGACGATGGCTTTGTCGTTCCAGTTGGGCTGGCAGAGTCATTTGAAGGCAAGCGTGCAATACTTTACAAGTCCATCATACGCAAGCTTCAGCTAATCATCAACAAAAATGAGATCGTAGCAAGAATCCTTGTTCCAAAAGATCTGCTTGTTTCAAGCCAGATTGTAAAAACAATAACGGAAGTAATTCAAGCCAAGCCCAACTCGTTTGCCAACTAGCATATTTTTAATCTAGTTTGTGCAATAAGTGGTAATGGATGCGAGCCAAGCCTATGCGGTCTTGCAGCTAAACCACAACTCGTCATTTAATGAGATCAAGTATGCGTACAGAAAACTTGCACTAGAGCTGCACCCAGACAAAAATAACACAGAAAAGGATGGCTCTAAGTTCAAGCTCATAACAGAAGCCTACCACACATTAAAAAACAATAACAGGTTTACTAACTCTAAATTCAAAGAACATGCGGAAAGAAAATACACAGACACCAAGACAAAAAAGGAAAAAACATTTTCGCGCACAGCCTGGGGTGCAAGGCCTGATGATAGACCCCCTGAGGAGGACTGGGGCAGGTACACACGACAAACTGAGCAGTCAGACCCGTTTTTTTGGCAGAGCTACGTTACGGAATTTTGGCGGAGCTATGAGGCAAGGGTCAGCCAAAGCAAAAGCAGGTATAACTTTGAAATAATTGAGGAGCCAAAAAAGGAGTCTGACCTATCAGTAAATGTTGATCACAGCCGATGCATTGGCTGCTGCAGCTGCGAGACCATTGCGCCAAAGGTCTTTTCAGTCGACAAGCTATCAAAGATGAACCCAAAATCAAACGTCATAAATCGCAAAGGAGACAAGGCAGACAAAATAATGGATGCTGCCGAGACATGCCCAACCAAGGCAATAAACGTAGAGGACAAGCAGACAGGCAGGCGCCTGTATCCCTACTAGCTTTTTAGTTTTTCAAGTATTTGATCAAATTCAGAGTCTGAGGGCTTGGGTCTGTTTGTGAACATGCTGTGCACAGGCCCTGCAGAGTCATCCTTGCTTCTTGGAATTAGATGAACGTGGACATGTGGGATCTCTTGGCCTGCCCCCCTTCCGTTGTGAACTGCAACAAGTGTTGCGCCAGTAAGGCTGTCCACCTTAGCCACCACCTGGCGCACCGTCTCAAAGAGGTCTTGGTTGTCATCTCTGGTCATATCCTGGATTTTTTCATAGTGTTTTTTTGGAACAACGAGTGCGTGTCCTTTTGTTAGTGGAAAGGCATCCAGAAAGGCGAGCGAGTTTTTTGTCTCCTTGATTATTTTTGCTTTAATTTCGCCTTTGATTATTTTGCAAAAGATGCACTCCATTACTACACTACGTTTTACTCGGATATATTTTGCATCATGATTTTGTTGTGTAAATGTGAAATCCCGCAAATACATTTTAAGGGATGACAAGCAACCCAGAATCGTTGTCGATAAAAAACATAACGGTTCTTGGCTCTGGCATCATGGGACACGGCATTGCTCAGGTTAGTGCGATGTCTGGCTACAATGTTGTCCTGCGGGACATTGAGCAGCAGTTTTTGGATAAAGCCATGGAGAAAATAAAGTGGAGCCTTGAGAAACTTGTTTCAAAAGAAAAGATCACAAAAGAGCAGGCAGATGCAATACTGAGTCGAATTAAAACCAAAGTCGACCTAAAGGAAGCAGTGCAATCAGCCGACCTGGTCATCGAGGCGGTACCTGAGATAATGGATCTCAAAAAGAAGGTTTATTCAGAATTGGATGCGGTTGCCGACAAGAGAATTGTTTTTGCGTCAAACACAAGCACCCTGCCAATTACAGAAATCGCAAACACTACAAACAGGCCCCAAAAATTCATCGGCATTCATTTTTTCAATCCGCCGCAGCTGATGAAGTTGGTAGAGGTCATACCGGGACAAAAAACTGCAAAGGAGGTCCTTGATCTTACAGTTGATTTTGTCAAATCGGTAAAAAAAGAGCCCGTAGTCTGCAAAAAAGACGTTCCGGGCTTTATTGTAAACCGGCTGTTCATTCCAATGGTGCATGAGGCCTGTTGGCTAAGACAAAGACAAAACCTAAAACTTGAGGAGATCGATTCTGCTGTCAAGTTCAGGATGGGATTTCCTATGGGAATCTTTGAGCTTGCTGACTTTACCGGCATGGATGTAATTCACAAGGCAACGGTTGAGCTTGATCTGCGCGACAAAAAGGTAATCTTTCCGCACCCCGACGTTGAGAGGCTTTACAATGAGAAAAAGCTTGGGCAAAAATCAGGCGAAGGGTTTTACAAGTATTCTGATGACAAGTACGAGCGAATCCAGCTTGACGAGGAGCTTGCCAAAAAATGCAACCCAATACAGCTGGTCGCAAACATCCTAAACAATGCAGCATGGCTTGTAACAAACAAGGCAAGCGACATTTCAGAAATAGAAAAGGCAGCGCAGCTTGGCCTTGGACTTAAAAAGCCAATCTTTGAGACCGCAAAGGAGTTTGGCATCAAAAACATTGTAAGTGAGCTAAACGAGCTTGCCAAAAAATACGGCTCTTTTTACGAGCCAGACCCGTTGCTTGTCTCTATGTCGTGATCTGAGAAAGGATATAGCGCACCGCCTCTTTTGGTGTAGAGACGCCAACTATTTTGACGTTTTTTCGATGATCTAAAAACTTGTCTGCAAATTGTTGTGCGATGCCGCCGGAATTTTGCAGCGCAGCTATTGGCTTTTTGTGCATGTATGCTGCGCAGACCTCAGAGAGGGTCCCAGAGCCGCCACCCACAACTATCACGCCGTCAGCCGACAGTGCATTTAGAAAATCCCTTGAAAGACCAAGGCCGCTTGGTATTACAATGTCGCAGTATTCATTTGCAAATGTTGGATCGTTTTGAGGAATTATTCCAACTGTCAATCCACCGGCTTCATGAGCTCCATGGCATGCTGCCTTCATCACTCCTCCAAGGCCTCCTGTGATCAAAACCGAGTCGGATTTTGCGACCTCTTGGCCAACCTCGTATGCGAGTTTTTCTAACTCGGGGGTGCAGCCGTTTTCGTTGTTTCCTACTACTAGGATCTGCCTTTTTTTTGACATTGTAACTGTTGTTTTTTCTGACAGTTATTTGTTGATATCTGAGTGGGATCATTTTGGTGAG
>CAZLSK010000095.1:0-5695 GCA_964562075.1 uncultured Candidatus Nitrosotenuis sp. | reverse complement strand
AATTTGGTAAAATATGTAATTTTGAAAAATTTACGTAATTCGATTATTTTACATTAAAAGATGTTGAACCAAACTCTACATTGTTGTATTTTGCAGTGATTGTATACCGGCCTGTCTGTGAGTTTTGATCTATCATAATTGGTACAGTGAATTCGCCTTTACTAGTAAGAATTCCTTTCAGCTCGTACGATGATAGGTCGGGTTTTGTTATTACCAAAATAACATTGGTGCCTGTCTTAAAGTCCTCTACTTTTCCTGTGATTTGAGCCTGCGTCCCTTGATATGATTGTCGCTCAATAGTATCTCGGCTTATTTTTACAAAGCCTAGATTTTGTGGTTCGGGATCATCAACTATGCCTTGCGATGGCTGATCGGAGGTAGTTTGAATCCGCATTATTCCATTTCTAATCAGATATTGGATGCCTTGCACAAAATCAAGATCAGAGATTGTTCCGGCTGCCCACCACTTGGCATTGTTTTTGATCCAATAAGGGATTTGCTGCGTACTTTGGGTCCCTTGGATGGTTTGTGGGATTTCGATTATCTCCTGATTGATTAGGTACTGGATTCCTAAAACAAAGTCAGAATCACCTATTGTACCATCACTCCACCACTTGGCATTGTTTTTGATCCAGTTTGGGATTTGCGTTTCTTCTAATACTGTTTGTGGTTCATTTTGTGTTTCAATAATTGGTGCATCATCAGGGCTTTCTTGCGTCCTACCAAAAATGTAAAGCCAGACAGTGCCAGGTTGTGATTTGTTATTTAGATTGCCGGAAATTATTATGTCATTTTGTTGAGTTGAGGTGATTTTGATATCAGCGATATTGTAAGATCTTGCAGAGATGCTAATACCGCTTTTTACATATTGTGGGTAATCATACAAATTTCCAACCTTTTTTGTGAAGGCACCATTTGTTGTTTCTGTTGGTTCTATCTCCTCTATCTGAAAGATTCCATCAATGTCTTCTATAAGCTTGGATGCAAACTCTGTCTGAAGGGGCATGATAATTTTGTGATCAGCGTCGGTGTATGAATAGTCTAGGTCTTCTTGGAATTTTTTATTGCAGGTGTCATCGCGCCATGCTTCAGATGACTTTATTGCCCCAATCATTAGCTGACCATGAAGCAGTTCGTGGTAGAATATCACCAGATCCTCAATCATCTTTATCTCAGGATCTTTTTCGGTGTTCTGAGACATTGCAGCAGCATTTAACATCAACCCATTATCACAATTTATGGTGAGCTTGCCAGCTGAAAATGTAATGCTGCATTTCCAAACATAAATTCCTCCCGTAGTTGAGCCTTCATGGCTTGCCAAGGAGTTATCGAATTTTGCCAGCTTGGTCGTAATTATAGCCTCAACAGAATCATTTTCATCTAAAGAATCACACGGAAATGAGATTACGATCGGCCCTTTGAAGGAATTTAAAGTGTCGCTAACGTCTTTTTTTGATATTGCAAGTTTTTCAAACTCTTCAAGTAGTTTATTGTAGAGGTTTTGCTCTTGTGAGGTTGGCTCTTCAAAGTTTCCAAACGCTGGATATAGATTTGCAAATAGCAAAGCGGTAACTGCCAGTGCGGTTTTTTTCAATTAAACCAACGTCCTCTTCAGATTACTTAAGAATTAAGATAGATTTCTATGCTAAGCTGGGCCAACCTCTACCATTGTTATTGGTTCCCTAAAGTCACGTGTTGCCACAATACCTTCTTTGGTTGTTAAAGTGACTGAGACTAGATTTTGTGCCTTTGGTGAGACCCAAACCGTTTTGCCGGGCTCGAGGCTAGCTATGCGTTGAATATCACCTTCGCCCATATCCACGACAAGCTCAGTTAAGGGTAGTTTTCCTGTATTTGTTATTCTCACATTGCTGATTGCTACCAGATCCTGAACCTTGATTGCGTCAATCTCCACACCATAATCAGGGATGTTTAGAAACAAGGAAAAAACCACGGTGATGATTATCGCAGCGCACACACCACCTGCTATACCAACTAGTGTTTTTGATCTCATGTTACCTCAAGATAATGGCGATTTTTACATAAATAATACTCGAGTTTTCACCATACGTGGGCACGGTTTCTAAAACCAGTAATTACCAACTAATACCAAAAGTATATATACTCATCATTGGTTATAAAAACCAATGAATGGAAAGAAATACCAAGATTCAAAAAAGGATCAGGTACCAATCCATTCTGAAAAAAAGGTGCAAAACAAAATGACACAAACAACAGAATCACAAAAAGACGTGTTTTCAGTATACACCAAGAGCTTCGATAAGCTAAAGTCCGTCTTTGAGAGAACATCTACCCAATCTCTGCAATCATACACTACCCTAAACCAAGAGATTCTCTCAACATGGAGCAGCTTCATCCACACAGTTGCATCAATTCAGCAAAACTATGCAAACAAGGTAGGAGTCAATGCTAGTTTGCCAGAGACTACAGCAACTGTTATTCAGGATGCTACTGATGCATTCGTAAAGGCAGTAGAGACAAACAGCAAAGTTGTCCAGACAGCCTTTGATGCAACAATCCAAAACATCAAGACGGTCAACCAGAATGCAAATGCGTTTGCTGAGCTAAACCAAAACATTATCAACTCTTGGATCAGCAGCTGGAAACCACGAAACTAAACTCTTTTTCTTTTTTTTTATTTTAAAATAAAAAATTAAAATTTTATGATTTATTTTCGCTACTGAGCTGCTTGAGCGCTTCTTGTGATAATTTTTCTGTTTCCTTTGCAAAATTTTTCCAGACATTTTGCCAATAATCTGCAAATGATTTGAACGATACAAATCCAGATTCCTTCCACATATCATCCCACGCCTTAATGGACCATGAATATGGATTGTATTGTTCAAACTGTTTTGTGATGTTTTGCCAGAGATCGTTGTATTTTTTCATCTCATCAAAGTTAGATTGTCGTGTTGCCGTTTCGAATCCTTGAAGATACATCTTAAAGGCATTTGCTGCAGCTTCTTGCATTGAATCAAATGATTTTACCCATACTTCGAGTGCCTTTGAATAAGCGCTCCACAGGTCCGCAGGGTTGTCAGTTTTTGATTTACGAGTAGGTTTGGGTTCGTCAGCCATTGTATTCAATAAACTTCATTATTCAAAAAGTTGTTGGCGGTTTATAAAACCAAAAATTGGTATTGAATGGCAGTTATGGTCACATTGTGCCTAAATTGGTTCGAGTCCTGTTTACAAACTAGAATACATCGCTATTTCCCAAACGGTGGGGGTTTGCGCAAATAAAGAATACTCATCATATTTGATTGCAGAATATGTAGGGGGATTGGGTGCGAATCTGTGCTCCCGTCTTGCGTACTCTGTGAATCGCGCTTTTTATGGCTCTAGTAGAAAGTTCAATTGGATGGTTAAAGTGAGCCATGAATGCGAGGTGCATTCCTTTTTTTGTGGCACATTCAAACAATTTCAAAACATCATCTGCATCGTCATCTGTGAGGAATCGATAAGGCCAGTATGAGAGTGATTTTGTACCTATTCTGATTGTCTTGAGGTGTGGAAGGTCTGCATCAAGTAAGGCATTTATGTATTCAGCCAAAATTCTTGTTTTCATTATCAATGGGTCTCCACCTGTAAACAACACATCAGATACTTCGTGCTGTTTTTTCAGATATTGAACTAGCAGTGCAATCTCTCTGCTTGCAAACTTGAGCTCATCAATTCCAACGAACTGTGGCCACCTAAAACAAAATGTGCAATATGCGTGACAGGTCTGTCCCTGGCTTGAGAAGAAAAGAATGGTTTCTTTGTACTTGTGTTGCGTTCCATAAAGCCTTGTTCCATCTTTTAGTTGAGGAATATTATGCGTCATTTGACCTGCGGGATGAGAATTCAACTGCATTCGGATTTGATTTGCAATGGACTGGATCTTCTTTTTGTCGTACCCTTTTTTGATAGCCGTTGACATACGTCTATAGTGTTGTGGAGTCAACATTCCCTTTTGAGGAAATGCTAGAATGAAAATTGGATCCCATAACGGATCATTCCAATCAATAAGCTGATCAACCACATAGTTATTTGTCTTAAATGGTAAGACATCTCCTACCACTTCGATTTCAAACTGTCTTTGCTCAGACAAATTCGCTATCTGTGGAATGTCTCTAAAATTGTTAAGGATGTTTTAATTGCGTATTTTGACAAATTGGATGATAAAACCATAATGGAAGTAGCAGAATTAAGCGGAAGAAACGTCCCAAAAGACCTCCTTTTGGCAATGAGAAGAAAGTTTGATGTGAGGGAATGGATTTCAATTTTACGAAGCCGGGTAAAGGCAGTTGGTTTTCATTTTAGCGAAATTGCCGAGGATGATTCTGTCAGCTTTGTGATGAAACACTATATGGGTATGAAGTGGTCAATTTACTTTCAAACATATTATGATTCTGCATTTACTGCACTTGGCTGTACCGCAGATTGTAGTGTTACCAACAATACAGTTTCTTACAAGCTTAATAGAAAGGATAATGATTCTGACAAACTGTAAAATTATTTTAGCTAGCGTCGATGTTCTTTTGGAATATTGATCATTGTCGGGTTGAAAACTTGTTTTAGTGTTCGTGATTTCCCATCCTTGAAAACGTCTTGTGCACAGTATTTCATTGAAAACTCTGCCATTGCCAAAATGACTGATTTTAATGCTAATCCCTTTTCAGTAATAGAATATTCAACGCGTGGTGGAGTCTGTGGGAAAATTTTTCGCGTGATTAATCCACTTTTTTCCATTTCACGCAATCTAACAGAGAGAGTCTTTGGATTTATTCCCTCAATTGATTCTAAAAGCTGATTGAATCTATTTTGATTTAATAGGCTCATGTTTCGTAAAATATGAATGGTAAATTTTTTTCCTATTATTTTGAGCGTGTTATCAATAGGACAACAAGTCATTATATCACAAGTGTTAGGATTCATGCATTTCTCGTAATCTTGTTGCAACTTACCAATACCTCACTTACTTTCTGTGTGGTTACTTTCCGATTTATATACTTACCTTTGTATAGTTAGTACAAGGAAGTTAGTAAATATGGAATGTACAGCAGAATCATGCAAAATGGAAGGCGCAGAATGTTGCGCCTGCGGCTCTGACAAGCCATACGAACAATGTTGTGGCTGCGAGACAGTGGATCCAGTCCAACAGGCAATGATGATGTGGCACAAATCCTTTTTTGTTGCCCTCCACGAGGCACAGACCGAAAGGATCAGAAAGAGGATAGAAACCACCTACGGACCAACTATGGACAAGGCAGCAGATGCCGTCTTTGAGGCAATAGGCAAGGTATGGAGTTCTATGCTTACTCAATCTGAGGCAAAAAAAGAGCTCACATCAAAGTTGCAGAAAATCTTTTCTGAAACAGGTAGGAAATAGTAAATTCTGAATCCCCAACTATCTCCTACTTTTCTTTTTTTAGTTCTGAATCACTAGCAAGTCAAAAAATATCACTGGCACAAAATCATGATGCCAATAGCAACTTGAGGCTGGTAGACCAATGCTTACTGATCAACGCTTCACGAGCTGTGTGCCAGTGAGACCTTCATTACAGGTCAAGTAAAACAAGCCGAATTTGTTTTACCTTAGCTGATGTGTAATCTAAGAACTATTAAAAATAATGGAGGTTTCATTTTCATATTCTACACATTTGAAACAAATTTGTCAGGTAAGCAGGTT
>CAZLSK010000094.1:0-5778 GCA_964562075.1 uncultured Candidatus Nitrosotenuis sp. | reverse complement strand
TATGGAATCGCGTGGCCACCCTATGCAGACACCAGTTGGAATAGTTACTAATCCAATTAAGCATCTAGGTGTTTTTCTAAGTAAAGGATATCTAAATTCTGAGGCATACAAAGTTACAAACTGGGATACAAACCCCACGAATTTTCCCCATAATTGGGTTCTGCCAATTAGTTTGCCGCAAGATGCTAATGGTCTTGGATGGGTTGCAGAAAAACCATTTGATGAGACACATGGTGGGATACTGCATGTTGGGAAAATATTTGGAATTAAATGGAGGGGAGATCCAAACCAATCTTTATGGATTGCAGGGTTTTGGACTTCAGTTGGGTTAGTCGTATATGGTATTTTTAAAAGACGAGATAGAACAATGCTATTTCTTGCATCTGGATTGGTTTCCATGTATGTTCCCTACTTGCTACTACAGTTTACTGGCCGTGTGATGTTTCCATATTATTTCATTCTAACAGTGCCCTTCGTTTCATTCGGAGTTGTACTTGCCATGGATAAAATCAAAAACTCTAGATTACGTCTGATGATAAAATTTGTATTCCTAATGGTAGTCTTTGGATGGTTTGTCTTATTTTTCCCAATTAAGATATTTTCGTAATAAACTAGATTGCCATTATAGAATTTCTGTAATAATAACTTCTATTCTTGTATTCGACTGATCCTATCAGATTCCAGTTCAAGGATTTCCGAGATATAGAACTGGTCGACCCTCGTATTCAATAGCGGGTCTAGTGGGATTTGAACCCACGACATAAGGATGTCTCCAAGTAATTTTAAGAGTCCTTCGCTCTACCTGGCTGAGCCATAGACCCTAGAGCAAAAAACGCCAGTGTGGTTATTTAAAGTGTAGTCGGAGAAAATTTAGTTTGAGGTTTTGGCTTCGATTTCGTTATATTTTTCTAAAATTGCAGTTAGAACGGTCGAGACCGGAACATTATTCATCTTCTTTTTTTCTTCCAGCAGTTTCTGATACGCTTCAAGTGTGATATACACAGGAATTGAGCCGTTTCCTTCAAGCAGCCCTTTGACCTTGTATAGAGCACTTTCCATTCCTCGTTCTGCCGTCTTTGCAAACTTGAGTTTGTTAAAGATTCCACCAAGTGGACCAAAGGGCATATCATAGTTTACTGTCATTGTTACAGTTGTTAGGCGTTCAGATTTTGGTGTAAATTCTGAGGTAATCTCCCATTTTTTGAATGGTCCTTTAGTCATTTTTGCGGCAATTTTTTGTTCCCGAATGAATTCGGTTGTCTCACAATCCCATTCGAGCCTTTTTCCGTTAAAGTCGCCCACAATTCTGAAGGTGGTTCCAACACCCATGCCATCCTTGATATCCATTGGAATCACGGTCATGGCCACTCCTTTTTCGGTCATTTGATCGGAGACGTGTTCTGGTCTTGCAAAATATGTAAAAACTGCATCAATTGGTGCCTTGATATCAATTGATTTTCTGACCGTAGTCAACGTTTGGGCTTTTTTTAGTCTGCATTTAAAGCTTTTGTCATTTGCCAGAGAAAACGGTTTAACAATATATTGAACAGTCGAGTCTTTAGATCGTGTTATTACGATTTGTGTTTTTTGCATTCTTGATCGTCTCGATTTTACCATTGATGCAACATGCAGATGCGCATTCCCTTCTAAATTCGGCCGAGTCCACCATTGGAAACAACAGGGTTCAGATCGCAACAGACCCGGAGATTCCGACAGTAAACGAAAAGTCTAGGATTTTGTTGCATGTCACTGACTTGGACCTAAAAGATGTCGATCGCTTTACCATGGGGATTAGAATCTTTTATGACGATGTACAGGTTGACGGGATACCACCTCAATCGGTTGAGGGAGGGTTTTGGGATTTTGATTATGTCTTCAAAAAACAGGGAAACCACATCTTCCGAGTAGACCTATATGATTCTGATGGAAAAGTAATTACTCACACCTTCAATGTGAGCACACAGAATCCGTTTGGCTATATCTTCATCTATGTTATAGCATCAGGTGCGATTGGTCTTGCGGTTTTGGTTGGATACATCTATCTGCCAAAAAAATTGAAAAAGTTATCTAGGCTTTAGTCTGAATCGTTGCCTTACCCATTCTAAATGCAAAGATGGTTGTAAGCAAAGTCATTGCAAAAAGCAGTATACCGATTCCTAGGTGTATGGCAACAAGTAGTGCATGAAGTTTCAGGTCTATTACCAAGGCACCTAGCGTTATCTGTGTGACTACAAAGATTGCAGCAAGAGTCGATGTCAGCTTTATCTTTTTGTCAGTATGTTTGTTTATCCACACACCGACAGCAGTCGAGATTATCAATGTGCCAGTTGTTGCAGCAACGAATCTGTGAATCCACTCAATTAAAAATTCGTTGTCGGGCAGGATTCCATTTGGACAGAGTGGCCAGTCAGGGCAAGAAAGCCCAAGTCCTGCAGCGGAGACATATCCTCCAATAAACATCAGAGAATAGAGAACGACGAGCGATGCTAATGCAAGATATTTTAGAAACAAGCTACTCTACTATGAAATTACCTTGCATTCCCAGTGCCGCATGACCCGGCACAGTACATATGTAATGATATGAACCTGGTGCACCTGCAGTAAATGTTACTTCGCCGCTTTCGCCAGGCTTCAATGGATTGTTTGCAGACCTGATTGCGGAATTAAAGACAACGCTGTTTGGATCATCCACATCAGATACGATTCCAAATGAGTGGAATGATTTTCCAGCATTGATTACTTTGAATGTGACAGAATCACCAGACTTGACCTTGAACTCTGGGTTGTTGCCTTCTTCTCCCGGCAGTGCGTTAAAGGCTAGTGTTCTAAAATCAGCAGACTCTACAAAGTCTAGATCAAAGTCGTGACTAACACCGGTTGGAGCCGCGGCTTGTGGTGCAGCACCTTTTGGCCCAACAATGATTTTGCCAACCATACCCATTTCTCTGTGTCCTGGAACGGTACAGATGTAATAGTATGTACCTTCTTTTGACGTAACAAAGTGGGACTCTCCACCCTCCCCTGGCTTTAGAGGGCTATTCGCGCTTGCAATCTCTGTTCCCGGAATAATTCCGCCAAAGCCCTCGGTTGCCTCTGTTACTCCAAAGGCATGGAATGATTTTCCATTGTTTTTAACGATGAATTCAATTTTATCGCCCACATTTGCATGAATTTCTGGGTTGTTACCCTCCTCACCAGGAAGTGCGTTAAATGCCAAAGTCCTGAAATCTGCAGATTCTACAAAGTTAAGTTCGACATCAAATTCCTTGCCCGTGACTGCTGCTTGTTCTGCTGCAGGTTATTGCTCACCCATTAGAGTCCCTGGAGGCACCGATGTCCAAAAATCCCAAACGGTAAAGAAGAGTGCACCACCTGCAATGCAAATGCCTAGCATTATTGCAAGCATCTTTGCTGTTCTTTGAGGGGTAGTTCTGTAGATTGGTTCTGCGTGTTGTGACATTTTTGAGCTCCTAGTGGTGTGGGTTTTTGGCGCTATATGGGAAGTAGTATTTGCCGCCAAGTGCAAATGGGTCGTCCATGTTAGCTTCTTTTCCTTTTGCAGAGCTGTAGATCATGTTAAAGATCCAAAGTGCCATACTTGCACCAATTATCATTGCGCCAACTGATGCGATTTGATTCATTGCAATGTATTCTGGTAGTGGGATATAGTCGAATACCCTTCTTGGCATACCGTAGAGACCAAGTACGTGTTGTGTAAAGAAGACCATCACCGTTCCAACAAACGACATGATAAAGTGAACCTTGCCCATTGCTTCGTTGTACATTCTGCCGGTGATGTATGGGAACATGTAGTAAAAGAATCCAATTGAGCCAAATGCTATCGTTCCCATCACAAAGAGATGGAAGTGTCCTACTACCCAGTACGAGTCATGTGTGATAAAGTCAAATGGCATTGCGCTGTTTGCGACTCCACCTGCTCCTGCTGAGAAGAAGAGCGCGATGCCACCTACTGACCACATCATTGGCGTTGAAAACTTGATTCGACCGCCCCACATTGTAGCTAAAAAGTTAAAGACGTGCATTGCAGAGGCAGGTACTGCAGCAAGGGTTCCAATCATAAAGACGGTCTTTTCGGTAAATGACATTCCTGTGGAATACATGTGATGTGCCCACGATGAGAAGGATACTGCGCTAAGAAGTACAAAGGCAAAGATTCCAGAAGAATGGCTAAAGATCGGCTTTCTTGAAAACCTTGGAATTATTTCATACATCATGCCGATTGCTGGAATTACAAGAACATACACTTCGGGATGGAAGGTAAACCAGAAGAGGTGTTGGTAGGCAATTGGGTCTCCACCCTTGGCAGGATCAAAGAATCCTGTTACGCCTAGTCTGTCGGTTAACAACATTACAAGCGCTGCCGCAAATGTAGGTATTGCTACAAGCACAATCAATGAGGAGGTCAAAAACGACCATGCAAGAAGCGGCATCTTGCTTAGCGGCAAATCAGGATGCTTGCATTTCATAATTGTAACAATAAAGTTGATTGCGCCAAGTACTGATGATACACCCAAGATTTTCAGGCCAAAGATCCACATGTCTGCTGCAGGACCTGGTGCTCTAATTGCGGAGTATGGAGGTGTAGCGTACCAAGTAAAGTCTGCAAAGCCAAGCCAAATAAGTGCACCTGCAGGAGGAATCATCCAGAATGCGATAGCATTAAGCTTTGGATATGCCATGTCTTTGTATCGCACCATGATTGGAACAAAGTAGTTTCCAACCGCAGATGCAAACGGCAAAAGGAACAAAAAGATAAGCGTTGTTCCATGAACGGTAAACATTCTGTTAAATGTCATCGAATCAGCGATTATCTGAGAGCCTGGAAGGAATAGCTCTGCTCTAATGCCTAAAGCAAGTGCACCACCTAAGAAAAAGAATGTCAGCGACATGATTGTGTATAACAGTCCAATGTCCGTGTGATGTGTCGAAAACATTATCTGCCAGATTGGGCGCGGTTTTTGAAGCTCTAGCACCATTTAGTTATTCACCCTGGATTCTATTATTAAGTTATCAGCGTTTTTCATTTCATTCCTCCACATACAGCGTTGCCCTCATGTTATAGTGTAACAAACCGCAGTATTCTCTGCACTGGATTGTATATTCTCCTGCCTTATCAGGTGCAAACCAGACGGTGTTGATTCTTCCAACGACAGCATCCTGAAGAACCACATAATCATGAATGTTAAATGCGTGGTTTACGTCTTTGGCAGTAATCTCAAATTTGTACGGTTTGCCCTTCTTTACGTGTAGTTCGCCAACCTCTTTTGTCCCATCTGCATGCTCAAATGTCCAAAACCACTGCTGTCCTGTTACCTTGATTACCTCTGCTTCGGCAGGTGCATGCTCAACTAGTCTTTCTACATTCCAAGCCTCGGCACCCACATATGCCAAGAGTGCAACTACAACACCAATGTAAATCCATTCTGGCCAGTTAGAGTGCCCGCCCATCTACCACTCACCCTTTTCCTCATATTTGGTGGGCTTGGCCCTTGGATTTGATTCTCTGAATCTCCAACAAAGCCAGATAAGTGTGCCAGATACTACTGCACCAACTGTGAATGCGATTGTCATCATTTTAAAGAAAAGATTCCAGATCTCTACTTTGCGTTGAATGTATTGACCAGCACCTTCCTCTGCGCCAAAAACAAGCTGCAAAGTAGGAAAAACAACTAGAACAGTCAAAACTGACAATAACACAAGTGTCCTGACCATGACCAATTACTGGTCGTGGTCTTCGGATTCTATTTAAGGGTTTTG
>CAZLSK010000093.1:0-5797 GCA_964562075.1 uncultured Candidatus Nitrosotenuis sp. | reverse complement strand
ACAAACTGTCTGTGAAAAGTAATTTTACAGTCCGTTTTCGTTCAGTATCAATGCAAGTAGCGCAGCTCGTGTAAATTTACCGTATTCTGCCTGTTTGAAGTATTTTGCATGCTTTGAGCTGTCAACATCGGGTGAGATTTCATCAATTCTTGGTAAAGGGTGTAGGATTATGGCATTTTCTTTCATCTTGTTTACCATATCAAGGCCTATGTTATAGCTACCCCTGACCTTTTGGTATTCCTCTTCGTCTGGAAATCTTTCTTTTTGTATTCTTGTTACGTACATAACATCTAGTTCATCTATGAATTCATCAAGATTTGCTGATTCTTTTAGCGATAGTTTTTTTTGTATTTCGTAGATAGAATCGGTTCTGATTTTGAGCGATTCTGGAGAAACTAGTCGAATGTCGACATCATAGTTTGATAGGGCATATAATAATGAGTAGACAGTTCTGCCATATTTTAGATCTCCAACAATTCCAATTTTCAGTCCATCGAGTTTGTTTTTTTCTTTTTTAATTGTGTAAAGATCTTGTATTGCTTGCGTTGGATGTTCCTCTGTCCCACTTCCTGCATTAATAACTGGTTTTTGTGAGACCTCAGCCGCAAATCTACTTGAGCCGTCAAGTGTATGTCTTAGTGCCAAGACATCAGAATAAATCGACATCATTCGTACCGTATCTGCTAGACTTTCACCTTTTCGTGTTGAGGAGGACGAAACATCTGCTATCCCAAATGAGGTACCGCCAAGTAGTGCCATCGCAGCTTGAAAGCTTAGTCGTGTTCTGGTACTTGGTTCAAAAAACAGATAGCCTAGCGTCTTTCCTCGTCCAAGCTCACGTCTCTCGTTTGAATCCATTTGGATTATCTTGTCTGTGGCAGCAAAGATCTTCTCAAACTTGGTTTTGTTAAGATCCCTCACTGAGATGATGTCCTTTTGATAAAAATCGTTCATTTCTTTCAATGATATATACTGGTTAGTATACAAAGTATTCTGATGCAAGAAGCAAACCTGATTGTAAGACGCATAAAGGACGGAACCGTCATTGATCATATAGAAGGAGGAAAAGGCCTCAAGGTGCTTGAAGCACTTGGAATAGACGGAAAGGATGGAAACGTTATCACCATTGCGCTCAATGTTCCAAGTGGTAAATATAACAAAAAAGACATAATCAAAGTTGAAAACAGGTACCTGCAAGACTATGACACAAACAAGTTAGCCGTTATCTCTCCAACGGCTACCATTAACATAATCAAGGATTACAAGCTGGTTGAAAAACGCCGTGTTGCGCTTCCAAACAAAATTGAAAAGATCTTTCGTTGCTCAAATCCCGAGTGCATCACAAATAGCCAGGAACACATAGAGTCAGTGATGGAAGTGCTTGATAAGAGCGGTCGAGTCCTGCGTTGCAAGTATTGTACAAGAATCCTTGATGTGAATCAGCTGAAATATTATTAGGTACGATTGGGGTTTACTGTCCCAAGATAATGAACATCATTACTATACCATAGATAGCGATTGACTCGACCATACCTATGAATATGAATACTTTGGATTGTAATGCCGGATTTTCACTAATTATAGCAAGACCTGCAGATCCTACGTATCCCAGTCCCACTCCTGCGCCAGCTGCTGCAAGGCCAAAGGCCAAACCCGCACCAATGAGTTTGCTAGAATCAGCAGATGATTTAGTTTCTTCTTGTGCAAATGCGAGACCTGACATCGCAGAAAGTGATATAACTGCTGTCAAAAGTAACAATACGAAAGGTCTCATTTTCAATTCTGCTCCAAAATTTCCATTATTTAAATCATGGTATAGTTTTTTGGATTTTGTCTAGTGCTTTGGTTTTGAATGATTTTAGTTCTGATCTTATTGTGTTCGCTTGGTTTTCATGCTCGGCCTCTAATGAGCTCATTGCTTCATCAAGTAATTTTTTAATGTCATCTTTTGCCATTACTTCTTCTTCTCCATGACTGCCTTTACTTTTTTTAATCTTGCGAATTCCTCTCTTTCTCTTTCCTCAAGTGTTGCCAAGATGAATTTTATGCGTATGCGGTATTGTGGAATTATAACGTTTTCAAGAGCGTTTAACAGTTTTTGAGTTTTTTCAAGTGCCTTTGCTAAAGCAAAAATCGAATTTTCGTATTCTGCTGCCTTGCAGATTTTTGGAAGAGCGACTTTGATTTGTTTTGCGGCCCTATCAATTGATGAGTTTGTGTCTGCAAAGCCATATGGCATTGATTTTGTGTCCTTTTCAGTCACGCTAAGTGTTGGAATGGCCACATCTACTATTCGCTTTATTTTTGTATCAACTTCCATTACTGCTGGAGTAGATTGTGCGACGGAATCGACCGTTGCTGTTCCAAGTGAAAGATAGGCGTCGTTTACCGCCTTGTAGACATCTTGAAGTGGTTCCCAGATTCCCCCTCGTGCCTTGTTTGCCTCTGTTATCATTTCTTCAATGTTTTTTAGTAAGACCTTTCTTTTGTCATCAAGAATCTTTTGAACCATCGTAGCAACTTGGGTGGAACGTTTGTATTTGAGCAGTTCAATCTTGGTTGCTGCAACGTTTTGCCCAAATGACATCTAGTTATCTTTCCTTGTAGTATTGTTCGATATATTTGTCCTTGACTTTGGTTAGCTCATTTTTTGGCAAAAGTGAAACTACCTTCCATTGGAGTGAGAGTGTTTCCTCAATTGTCCTATTTTCATCAACCCCTTGAGAGAGAAATTCCTTCTCAAACGAGTCGCCCACTTCTAAATATTTGAGATCAACACCGGTAAGTCCTGCCTTTCCAACAATTCCAGCTAGTGCACGGACTTCTTGTGCCCTTGAATAAGCATCATAGTTTTGGTTAGAGATTTCTTGGTGGTCTACTCTTGTTCTTCCTTCACCGATTCCGTCTTTCATGATTCTAGAGAGACTCATCAGAATGTTGACAGGGGGATAAACTCCTTGTCTGAATAAATCTCTCCCAAGTACAATTTGTCCCTCTGTGATGTATCCTGTTAGGTCAGGAATTGGATGAGTGATATCATCTGATGGCATGCTCAAAATTGGCATCTGAGTCACACTGCCTTTTTTGTCTCGTAGTCTTCCCGCTCGCTCATAAATTGTGGATAGGTCGGTATAGAGATATCCCGGATATCCCTTTCTTCCTGGAACCTCTTCTCTTGCAGCGCTGATCTCTCGTAGTGCTTCAGCATAATTTGTCATGTCTGTCAAAATTACCAGAACGTGCATACCAAGATCATATGCTAGATATTCAGCTACTGTGAGTGCAACCCTTGGAGTAATGATTCTTTCAATGGCAGGATCGTCTGCAAGATTCAAAAACAAGACGCTTCGTTTCAAAGCTCCTGATTCCTCAAGACTTCGCCTAAAGTATTCTGCCTCAGAATATTGTACTCCTATTGCTGCAAAGACCACTGCAAACTCGTCAGTTGTTCCAACAACTGCTGCTTGTCTTGCTATTTGCGCTGCCAAGATGTTGTGTGACATACCAGAGCCAGAAAATATCGGAAGTTTTTGCCCTCTGACAAGGGTTAACATACCATCAATTACCGAGACTCCAGTTTGGATAAAGTCTCTGGGATATTCTCTTTGTTCTGGATTCATTGGGGCACCGTTAATGTCCAAAAACTTTTCTGCAATTGGGTCAGGCAGTCCATCGATTGGTCTTCCAAGGCCGTCAAAGACTCTACCAAGTACCTGCTCTGATACTGGCATTTCCATTACTTTGCCTACAAACTTGGCACTTGTTCCGGAAACAGAAAGACCCGTTGTTCCTTCAAAGACTTGGACGATTGCTTTGTTGCCACCAACCTCCAACACCTTTCCGAGTCTTTTTTGCCCATCTGTTGTTTGAATTTCAACCAGCTCATCAAATGCAACACTTTCCACACCATCTACAATTACTAGTGGTCCTTTGATTTCCGCTATCTTGCTATATTGTACTCCACCCTGAGCGCTCAAGCTGCAATTTTCACCCCAGTTATCTTTTTGAACTCTTCTTCTATCGTACTAGATATTTGATCAAGTTTGGCTAGTTGGGTTTCTGGAATTTCCATTCTTGCTTTGAGCAGTGTTGCGATCACTGGCATTGCCCTAATGTCAGCAAGTGATGCGCCATCTTTTAGTGCTGCTTGACCTTTCTTATAGAAATCGACAAGTAGTGTCATTAACTTGAATTGTTTTTGTGGGCTGCAGTATGTATCGACCTCATCAAAAGAATTTTGCTGTAAGATTCCAATTTTGACCATTCTTGCTACTTCTAAAATTAATTTTTCTTCGTCTGGAAGTGCCTCAGGTCCAAGGAGTCTGACAATTTCCTTTAACGTATCTTCGCGTTGTAAAATTCCGTACGCTTCTCTTCTTAGCTCAAACCATTCTTTTGAAACGTTTTCGGCCCACCATTTGGAGATGTCGGATAGATATCCCGAGTAGCTGTTCATCCAATTAATTGATGGATAATGCCTTGAATATGCTAGTTTTGCATCTAGTGCCCAGAAGGTTTTGATGAATCTCATTGTGTGAGTTGTGACAGGTTCTGTAAAGTCACCTCCAGAGGGAGAAACTGCACCGATAAGAGTTACAGAGCCGTCACGATCCGGACTTCCCTGTGCTCTGACACGTCCTGCTCTTTCATAAAATTCTGCTAATCTTGAGGCCAAGTATGAGGGATATCCTTCCTCTGCTGGCATTTCTTCCAATCTTCCACTCATCTCTCGTAAGGCTTCTGCCCATCTGCTTGTCGAGTCTGCAACAAGAACTACATCTTTGCCCATATCTCTATAATATTCCGCAATTGTTACGCCAGTGTAGATGCTTGCCTCCCTTGCAGCCACTGGCATGTTACTTGTGTTTGCGACAAGAACTGTTCTGTCCATGAGTGGTTTGTTGGTACGGGGATCTTTGAGATGTGGAAATTCAACGAGTACTTCGGTCATTTCATTTCCTCGCTCACCACATCCAATGTACACTACAACTTGAGAATCTGCCCATTTTGCAATTTGGTGTAGTGTGACTGTTTTGCCTGTACCAAACGCTCCAGGGATTGAGCCAGTACCTCCTTTTGCAATTGGGAAGAATGTATCAATTACACGCTGGCCTGTAAGTAGTGGAACCGTCGGGTCGTATCTGCTCTTATATGGTCTTGGCTTTCGTACTGGCCAAAAATGATACATCTTGATTGGCGTCTTACTTTCAGAAGTCGTAGCCATTTCCGTTTCAAGATCGTATTCGCCTTCACCAACAATTTTTGTTATTTTTCCGCCTGGATGATCAGGAGGAACCATGATGCTATGATCAATAAGTTCGGTTTCCTGCACAGTTCCAATTATGCTGCCAGGCTCTACCTTATCACCAGTTTTGACTAGTGGTTTGAATTTGTATTTTTTTGACATGTCGACTGGAGTCGTCGTGATTCCGCGTCCTATGAAGGAGCCTGACTTTGCAGCTAGATCTTTTAGTGGTCGTTGAATTCCATCATAAATTTGCCCAATTATTCCAGGGCCAAGTAAAACGCTTAATGGATTACCGGTTCCGACCACTGGCTCGCCTGGCTTCAAACCACTTGTTGATTCGTAAACTTGAATGAATGCAACATCGCCTGTAAGACGAATAACTTCACCGATTAGTTTTGCTTCGCCGACAGAAACCGTCTCGTACATTTTTGCATCAGACATTCCGTCTGCTTTTACTGCCGGACCACTAACCCACACAATTCTTCCTTTTGCTACCATACCCTTTATCTTCCGATTTTTGTTGCGATATCTTTCCTTATTAAAGGCTTC
>CAZLSK010000092.1:0-5830 GCA_964562075.1 uncultured Candidatus Nitrosotenuis sp. | reverse complement strand
AACGTCATCTGGCGCCTTTATCCAGCCCCAGTGGATTGCAGCCGCATGTGAAAATGAAAGTGCTTTTCCCTTTGAGAGGTTTGGACCTATCTCTTCTCGGTAAACCTTGGCCTGTATCATATCAGGTATGAGGATGTGTACAATGTCACCTTTTTTTGTGGCTTCTGCAACCGACATTACTGCGTGGCCGTCGGCTTTGGCCTTGTTCCAGCTTGGGCTTCCTTCTTTTAGGCCAACTATTACCTTGAGACCAGAGTCCTTGAGGTTGTTTGCTTGCGCGTCACCTTGGATTCCATAGCCAATAACTGCTATTGTCTGATTCTTGATTGGATCTAAGCTGATGTCAGAATCCTTCCACGTCTTTGCCATTGGTAGGCTTCAAATTATTGCAAATAAAAACCATCGAAAATCAAATTGAGAGTATTTTGTTGCATGAAAGGCATCTGACTTTTACACCGTCCTCCTTTAACCTCTCGAATTTTTTTGAGCCGCATTTCGGGCAAATTGGACAAGCCCTCAATCCTTTCATAGCTTGCACAGTGACTTTCTTCTAATTAAGATGTTGAGTTTTATCTGATTGCACCGCTTCCAAGAATTCTAATTGTTTGTGATTCCGGCTTGAGAATTACACAGGTATCGCCTTTGTTGTATACTGCTGGCTTTTCAAGGATAAGTTTTAGCGGATTTATTGAGGCAAACTTGGCTGGCTTGATTTGAAGACCGATGCTAACGAGGCACATCTGGTTTGGGGCAATCTCGCCCTTGTAGAATGGTGTTTTTGTAAAATCAAGATCTATTTCTGTGGAAATTATTTCAGTAGATGGACTACACAAGATGTCGCCCCTTCCAATTTGATCAGGTGTTGCACCCTTTATTGCAAGCCCTACACGTGCAGGAGAGGCTGCTTCCTCCACTGGATCATCGTGCATTTGAATTGATTTTATCAGTACGTCGATTCCTGCTGGCAAGAGTTTTAGGTTGTCATATTGTCTTATTTTTCCTTGCTCTACCTTCCCTAGGATCACAGTACCAACACCTTTTACATCAAAGCAGTGATCAATTAGGACGCGGCAGTTGCCGTCCTTTGAGATTTGATCAAATTTATCTGCCTCTTCTTTTATTTTATCGGCATCAACTTTGAGAAAGTTTTCCAAAACCGTGTTTTTTATCATGGTGTTGAGGGTGCCTTCGTCCACATCAAAGCTGTGTGAGAGAATACCATCCCTCTTTTTGAGACTGTCGAGTGCGACGATCTGCTCGCCTGTGAATCTGTCAAGCTTGTTTACATGAAAAATCACATATTCAGCCAGATTGATTGTTTGTAAAAGTGGTTGAATCTTTTCTGGAAAGCCATTTGGAACAGTCCAAGTTCGTATTGTTCCGGCTTCCTTTTTGTCATACATAGTCATGTCGGTTGTGGTTCCTTTTTTTCCAAACTGGGATGCAATGGTATGATCACCAAGTACTACAAAATTTATTGATCTTACCATGTCTTTAACAAAAACTGACAGCTAATCAAGCTATGGAAAAGATTTGAGGATGGCGGCATAGCTTGCAAATCTATGATTTTTTGGAGCCGTCCGTTTCTGCAGGTATTTGGTGACGATTTTTCCCTTTGCCCCACAATATCCCAAAGGCTTTTGGATAATTTTGTTCTCAAATGCCAATCTTAGAACATCGTCGTTTAGACTATAGTAGTTGATAATCTTTTGTGCCACAGTATTTTGCAAGATCTTTCCAAATTTTTGCGTAGAAATAAAATTTGCTGGAATAGAGCTGCCAAAAAAATAGACCGTTTCAATTATTTTCTTTTTGTGTTTGAGTTTACAGAGGGTATGTAGTATCACCTCGGTTCCAAGAGAATGACCCATTAAGCGAATTCTTGTTGTGGGGTTTTGTTTTTTAAAATCCGTGATGAACTTTGCAAGATTGTTTCCGTTTTTTCTTGCGATGATTCTGCCGGTATTTGTTGCTGCAATTACGCGCGATTTGTATTGTACCCCCCTTGTGTTAGAGTCGTAGCTGAAACCAACCACTGGATGTTTGTAGCCAAGTTGTCGCAGTCTTCTTTGCGCAATTCTAAATTTTGCCAATGCACCTGCCTCGTTATTTCGCAGGCCATGAATCATTATTGTAAATTCTGGAAAATTTCCAAGACTTTTAAAAAATCTCTTTGGATAAAGGTCGTATGGTTTTTTCTTTAGCATCTTTGCCGAACCAAGGTCGTAAAATCCGCGAGTGGAAATTCTTGGTATTCTATGAGACAAATTTTTCTTTACGCTTTTTGATGTCGGCATCTTCGACTTTTGCAAATAATGGCGCAACTTGACCTATCCTGTGTGACGGTTTGAGTGTCAGCTCAGAAATTGAATTCCACGACCTGTCGGTTATTTTGCCAGGCAGCCCAAGCTGGTCCCAGATTTTTTGTGCGGACGAGGGCAAAAACGAATATAGTGCAATCGCAATTGCGCACACTGCATTTATGGAAAGATATACACAAGTGTTAGTTCCAGGGCCTTTTTTCCACGGCTCGTTGTGCTGAAAGTATTGGTTAAAGTAGGCAGAAAACTCCATAATTTTCTTTAATGCCCTATCCAGATGGTTTAGCTCCATCAGCTGGCCAAGATTGATGGCAAGACCCTTGATCTTCTGCTCTGCTTCTTTATCTTTTTCATCAAATTCGTCTGGTGCAGGAACCGCACCATCAAAGCTCTTCTTTGTAAATCCTAATGCTCGGTTTACAAGATTACCTACGTTTCCAATCAGCTCCGAGTTTATCCTTACTGCAAAGTAATCCCAATCAAAATTCAGGTCATCCTGCGAATATGGATTTATCGATACTAGATAGTATCGCAGATAGTCTGCAGGATAATATCCAAGAAACTCTTTGAGGCCAATGTACCAATTCCTACTCTTTGAGATCTTTTTTGACTGTAGTGTCAGATGTCCTCTTGTTGGGATGTAATCTGGAAGCTTGTACTCTTCGTTTATTCCAAGGCGCATCGCAGGTAAAAACAGATAATGATGGTATACGATGTCTTTTCCAATAAAATGATAAATATCAGCTGTGTTCCAAAACTCTTTTCCATCTAGTCCCTTGTCGTTTAGAAATTTTACCGCACTTGAAATGTATGCCAGATGGTTATCAAACCACCCATAGAAAACCTTCGACTCATCCCCCGGAATTGGCACACCCCAAGTGATGTCTCGTGTAATGTCCCAGTCCACAAGGCCAGACGAAATCCAGTTTTGAACGTATTTTTTTACGTCTTTTTGTAGATTCTCGTTTTCTTCAAGCCACTTGGTAAGCCGCTCCCCAAAGTTTTTCAGCTTGAAAAAATAGTGTTTTGTCTTTTCTTTGACAGGGACTGCGCCACAGATTGCGCACTTGGGGTTGTCTATTTCTTCAGGAACCCGGCCACACTTTTCGCACAGGTCAGAATACTGCTCTTCTGCCTTGCAGTATGGACATGTGCCTACGACATCCCTGTCGGGAAGGAATTTTTTGTCGTTTTTGCAATAAAACTGGATTATCTCTGATTCGTAAATGTGCCCATTTTCCTTTAGTTTTTTGAATACATACTGAACAAACTCAATGTTTTCTGGCGAGCTGGTTCTGTAAAAAAAGTCAAAGTCTATATCAAATGCCGTAAAATCCTCATAATCACGCCTATTCCAGTGCGCGACATATTCCGCGGGTGTCTTTTTTTCCCTTTCTGCTTGGATTAGTATCGGCGTTCCAAAGTCATCGGAGGCGCAGATGTAGTATGCCTCTACACCTTTTAGCTTTAGAAACCGGGTTGTGACATCCGCAGGTAGGTATGTTGATGCGACATGACCTAGATGTATTTCGCCGTTTGCATACGGTAATGCACTTGTAATTACTGCTTTTTGTCTCAACAAATGGACTGGATTTGTGCAGCTTAAGAGTTTTTTTACCAGCTAGTGCGGTATTTTTCCTGTTTTTTTGAGAGTTTGTCTATTTTGACTCCAAACGCATTGAGGGCATCAATTGCAATTTGGGTATCGATTTCGGAAGGAACCGTGACTACACGCTTGCCAATTTTTTTGTGGTTTTTTAGAATGTAAAGTATTGAAAGAATTTGGTTTGAGAATGATTGTGCCATCACTTCAGGTGGGTGACCCTCTGCTGCAACAAGATTTGCTAGTCTTCCTTTTCCAACAAGGTAGACTTTTTTGCCGTTGGATAATGTACATTCATCGAGATTTGGTCGCACCTCCCGCACAGACTTGGACTGGTTTAGCAGAAAGTCACTATCAATTTCCACATCAAAGTGGCCGACATTTCCCATGATTGCACCATCTTTCATCCTAATGATGTGCTCTCTTCTTATGATGTCGCGCATCCCAGTACATGTAATGAAGATGTCTCCAATCTTTGCAGCCTCTGCCATAGGCATCACCTCAAAGCCTTCCATGTGGGCTTCAAGGGCTTTGACTGGGTCTGTCTCGGTAACAATTACCTTTGAGCCCATACCGTGGCAGCGGGCCGTAACTCCTTTTCCAACCCAGCCATAACCAGAAACTACGACGCGCTTTGATGCGAATAAAAGATTCATTGCGCGCAAAAGTCCGTCGATTGTGCTCTGGCCTGTTCCGTATCGGTTATCAAACATGTGTTTTGTGTATGCCTCGTTTACAACTATGACGGGGTAGCGAAGCTTTCCCTTCTTTTCAATTGCCTTAATTCTGTTAACTCCTGCTGTTGTTTCTTCTGTTGAGCCAAGAATCTTGAGATTTTTGTATTTTTTATCAAAGTGTAGTTTTACGTTCATGTCGGCGCCGTCGTCAGTTACAATGACGGGTTTGTGGTTTAGCACCTGTTCTATGCACCAGTCGTATTCTTCTGGCGTCTCATCGTTCCAAGCGTAGATGTGGATTCCCTCCAATGCTAAAAATGCTGCAATGTCATCTTGGGTTGTGAGGGGGTTGCCAGCGCATGCAGCTACATTTGCTCCAAGCTCCTTTGCGCCCATCAGTAAAACCGCAGTCTCCTTTGTTATGTGAAGACAGAATCCAATTGTGAGTCCTCTTAAGGGTTGCGATTTTTTTAATCGGTTAATTGTATTATCAAGAATCTGCATGTGGCTTCTTGCCCATTCATATGAGAGCCTTCCTTGATCAGCCAGTTCTGGATCCTTTACCTTGCTCATTATCGTACCACAAAATAAAGCCCTAAAAAATCTTGTTATAGGTTCTGCAAAATCTAAATACTCTGAGCATTTGACTCAACCTAATGGTCTGGAAAAAGGTAGCCGAAAAAGACGCAATCGAAAAAGGAAAGGGAAAGGAGTTTGATATCGATGGAAAAAAGATTGCAATCTTTAATCAAGATGGATATCACGGAATAGATGCGCTGTGTGTTCACCAAGATGGTTCGATTGCACCAGGAAAGCTTGAAGGAAACATTGTCGAGTGTCCGCTACACTTTTGGCATTATAATATAAAGACGGGCGAACTTTTGGACTATCTAAAGGGAGTAAAACTCCAGACATACAAGATCGAGTCGCGAGCAGACGGACTCTACGTTGACATCTAGGCAATACGATTTTTAATCATCGGCATGCACCAAACTTGTGAATAAGCAAATTCTTGACGAGCTAATTAACCAAGACTACCAAAAGATTCTACAAAACATCGAATCTTTTCTAAGACAGCAAGTCCCAAAGGCAAAGGGATTTGTGTTTGGTCTAAGCGGCGGGATAGATTCTGCAGTGATTGCGAAGATTTGTGCTACCTCCTTTAAGGACCGCTCACTTGCGTTGATAATGCCAGACAGCAAGGTCTCTCCAAAGGAGGAAACCGAAGA
>CAZLSK010000091.1:0-5880 GCA_964562075.1 uncultured Candidatus Nitrosotenuis sp. | reverse complement strand
GATCGCTGCACCATCGCCAAAAAGTCTGCAAAGTTTGCCTCTGGCTGAGCATCAGATGCAATTTCGGGAACCAGATAGTGATAGTTGGTATCAAACCACTTGGTCATTTCCAGCGCTGGAATGCCATCCTTGCCCCGTGCCATTGCAAAATATTGGTCGATCCCAGACAGATGGCGAAAGCGATCGGGAATCAACCCCAAACGAATACTCCAATCCAGCACATGGTCATAAAGGGTGTTGTCACCGACACCGATGCGATCGATCCCTGCTTCCAGTTGTGCTTTCCAGTTTGCAGATTCAATTGCGCGCACCGTTTGCAGCAAGGTTTCCATGTCAGATTTATTGTTCCAAAAGGCTTCTAATGCCTTTTTAACCTCACGATTTTTACCAATGCGAGGATATCCCAGCGTTGCAGTTTGAATGGTCATTGTTGTAGCGTCCTAGATTCTGTAAATAAACATGCAAGAGCAGCTATCTCCCAACAGGGAAACAGCTCACAGGCAGACAAAGCGATGAAACTGTCTTCAATTGACAGCAAAATATTGACTACCTTTTTTCAGGTAATCTCGCTGGATGTCAGCCTCGCGTTCAACTCAGAGAGTCAACTCAGAACGCTACAACCTTAAAATTCCAACAAAAATCCAATCGCAAAAGCTTAAAATTTGCATCATCCGTACCTCGCAGATGTATATGTAACGGGTTTATAACTCGGCGGGCATTCTGACTCAGAGAGTTGCGCCTCTCTTCACAGTTGCGGGACAGCGGCAGATTTACACTGCACTTTCCCCCTTGCGTCTGATGGCTGTTCCCCATCAAAACCGATGCTCCACATTATACCATATACCATTTTAAACTTTGATAAGGTGTTTAGTCTCGCTATCAAATTTGTGGTGCTGTCTCCACTAGAAACTTAAGCAGCCTAACGGTGAAGCTCAACGGCGGCAAACAAACTTTGAGGCACAACCAAGAGCTCCCTTCCGTCCGTTGCAGCGCAGTGTTAGCTTGCCATTGCGACGGGCAGAACAGGGAGATCATGAAAGAACTATGAAAGCACGGGAAAATGTGGTATATGAATTATGAGAAGATTATGAAAACTCTTTTGCTGCCTCAAGTGCTGCCCAACTTTTATGTCTACAGAACCAAATTCAACTCGACGATCGCTAATCGGAGCAGGCTTGCTAGGGGCAGGAACGCTGCTTGGCAAGCTGTTTCCATCTGCTGCTTTTGCTCAGTCGCCTCCTAATCAGCCCGCTCCCCTGTCACAGGGCAATTCCCACGATGGCATGAATATGCCTCAGTCGGAGATGGTGCATGGGGGCAATATGATGATTGGGGAGGTTGATCCGGCTCAGAACGGATTCGACCCGCGCCAAATATTAACCGATTGGGATATTGGCAAAGTCTCGCGGTTGCCCAATGGTCAAACCTTGCGGGAATACGAGATTGTAGTAGAAGAAAAAGAAATTGAAATTGCGCCTAATATCAAGTACCCTGCCTGGACCTATAACGGGCGTGTGCCGGGGCCGACCATCCGAGTCACAGAGGGCGATCGCGTGCGGATTCGCTTCAAAAATCCTGGCTCTCATCCTCACACAATTCACTTTCACGGGATTCACTCGGCGCGACAAGACGGGGTTGCAGGCACAATTGAAGCCTACCCAGGGCAGGAAGTAGTGTATGAATTTGATGCTAAACCATTTGGCTGCCATTTATACCACTGCCATTCTGTTCCCTTTAAACGACATCTCCACAAAGGACTTTACGGAGCCTTTATCGTCGATCCCGATCCGAAAAAACATCCTGACCAACAAGAAGCTGCCAAATCTCGCCAACTGGGTACGCCTGAAAACGCTAAGTGGCAAGAATTTGTGATGGTCATGAATGCCTTTGATACCAACTTTGATGAGGAGAACGAAGTCTATGCGATCAATACAATTCCTTTTGAGTTTATGAAGCGTCCAATTCAGATCAAACGCGATCGCCCCGTGCGGATTTACCTAACCAATGTGATCGAATTCGATCCACTCAATTCTTTTCATCTCCATGCCAATTTCTTTGACTTCTACGATCATGGCACAACCCTCACGCCAACCCATCGCACAATCGATACCGTGATGATGGTGCAGGCACAGCGCGGCATTTTGGAGACTTCTTTCAAAGACCACGAGCCTGGAAAATATATGTTTCACGCCCATCAGTCAGAATTTCTCGAATTAGGTTGGATGAGTGCATTTGAGGTGGTGGCATGAAAAAACAAATCCCTTGGTTTTGGGTTATTCTCCCCCTTGTCTTACTGACCGCGTTGATTGGTATTTTTCTGACGACCAATCCGCTGGCACCGTTGCAGAGTGCCGCGCCACCTGTGGAAAAATTGACCGTAGAACAAACGGTGCTGGATGAGAAGGGAATTGCTTTACTTGTTCGCGCCGATGGATCGGAACCAATGCAGATCGCTCAAGTCCAAATCGATGGGGCATATTGGCAGTTTACACAAGATCCACCGGGGGTATTGCCTCGGCTCGCTAATGCCTGGATTCGGTTGCCTTATTCGTGGGTTGAGGGAGAAGCCCATCACATCAATCTTTTGACCAATACAGGCGCAGGCTTTGAACATGAAGTTGCAGTCGCAGTGGCAACTCCGACGGTTTCAGTCAATCGCTTGCTGGCTTTTGCGCTGTTGGGACTCTATGTCGGGATCATGCCAGTGGGTCTAGGAATGCTATTTTACCCAGCATTGAAGGCTCTGAGTGGTCAGGGCATGAAGTTTCTATTGGCACTGACGATCGGCATGTTAGCTTACCTCTTTTTTGACACAATTCTAGAAGCCACTGAAGAAGCGACGGAAGTGGCAACGGCTTTTTCAGGTGGTACGCTCGTTTGGATCGTTACTGCTGCTGCGTTCTTAGCCATCTTTTTGGCGGGTAGACGCAAAGGTAAAGCTCCAGAGGGGACAGAATTATCGACCTACATGGCACTTGGCATTGGCATTCACAACTTAGGTGAGGGATTGGCGATCGGGGCTGCCTTTGCTGTTGGAGAAGTCGCTCTAGGATCGCTGCTAGTCATCGGCTTTACACTCCACAACGTTACCGAAGGAATTGGTATTGCGGCTCCGCTCGTTGACTTGCGCCCGAAACTTAAAACCCTGATTGGTTTGGTCGCGTTAGCGGGTTTACCTGCTGTGATTGGCACCTGGATTGGAGCCTTTGCGTTTACGCCAATTTGGGCAGTCTTATTCTTGAGTATCGGTGCCGGAGCGGTGCTGCAAGTAATTGTTGAAGTGGGATCATACCTAATCCGCACCGCGCAAAAGCAGAATAGCTCGTGGTTGTCTAAAGTTAGTTTTGTTGGATTTGGTCTGGGGCTAGCCGTGATGTATAGCACAGCTTTACTGGTCAGTGCTTAAAACAGGGGTTGCGTTTTTGCGTTTCTGCGCGATCGCATCCACGCGCAATCTCTCAAGTACGCCACAACCAATAACTTAAGGCAAGCTAACGTTTGAGTTCACCGGACGCAGATAACCTTTGTATCAACACCAAGATCTCTAAACTGTCCACTGCAACATGGCTGTTAGACGGCTTGACTTACACATCTGACTAGTATCTTATTTTACGTCTACCCAAAAGTCAGCCACAACAATTTCACCTCCTCGATTGAACTGTCCCCAAAGTTTGTACTTTCCTGGGTTAGGGAAGCTTGTCACAAAACTAACCTTTTCTGTAGGGTTATTTTTATTAGCATGAGCATGAATATAGCTAGCCCTGGTCAACGGAGAAGACTGTTTTAAGATGACTAAATGCCCTCGTTCCCCCAGATAAGGCTGAAGATTAGTAACGGGCTGCTTGTCCGCAGTCTGCCTCAAGTCAAATTGAACTTCAATTTCTTCACCTGCTTTTATTTCTGGTTGATTAAACAAGAGACTGACTTGAGTATCAGAAAAGGTTTTGTTGCGCCTCATATCTGCAACTGAAGCTGGCGCAGATTTACCTGTAACATTTGCTGATAACACAGACACTTGTTCTGATTCACCTTTGGGCTTGTAATCACTAAATAGGGTATAGCTACCCGCGTAAGGAAACTTTGTCTCTACTACAAACTGACCATCCCCTCTAAAAACAGGATGTAGATGACTGAAAAACTGAAGGTCATTGCTCACAACGATTAAATGCATTAACTTCTCTTGAAATGGCTCAAACTGCTTTATAGTCTGCCCTTGATGATTCTGCACAGCGATTGTCAGTGGAATGAGGTTGTCTGTTGTCACTTGGCTGGGTAAAGTGAGCTTTGCATGAGTCGTGTTTTCAGGCATACTGCTTCCAGAATGGTTCATTTCTGGACTGTTTGAACTCATACCATCCATCTGATGACCTTCATGAGAATTCATGGATGCTGTGGATGAAAAGGGCGAACATCCCGTCCCAAGAAAAAGAAGAGTGGATATTGCGATCGCTGCTGTAATCTTACTCACTGAGTTCACTCCTTTTCGACAAAACCTTGAAGAACACGCAAAGACCTAAATTCGATTATAAACCCTCTAGTTTACTAGAGAGTCAAGAGATCTGGGGTTGCGGTCTAACGGAACGTTAGCTGGCTTCGGTTAATGGTTAGGGTCGCACTTCAAGATTATTTGCTTGAGTCAAAATGGTGTGAACGAGCCTGATTTCTGTCAAACGCTCTGATGCATAGCTTGAAGATGCCATGACAAACCAACCTAGTCTTACAGAGTAAGCGATTTGAGCGCGTACTTTGGAATCTATCTCTGAAAATCCAAGCTGTAGAAACAAATTCTGAAGATAAGCTAATCGTTGTTGGTCAATGCGCGCGATCGCTCCTACCGCCCTGGCATCATTGACCGACCAAACTCGGATAGCCTTTTCCAAGAGATTGTCGTCTTTGGCAGCAATCTCTAACAAACTCAATAACTTGGCGCTGGGAGAACTGTTTAGTCCTTCAATCTGCTCAATAATGTTTTTGGTATTACGAGCCTCCCATTCATTCAATATTTCTTCTAACAGATCGTCTCGGTTTTTAAAATGCCAGTAAAAGCTACCTCTGGTCACATTTAATAATTTGGCTAAAGGATCAACTCGAACTGCCTCAATTCCTTTTTCTATAAGGGTTTGGATGCCGATATTCAGCCAGTCTTGACGACCTAGTTTTGATGTGTTCTCTTTTTCCATACAGTAGTGTATTGACATTCTTAAATGACGTTGCTACAGTTTTACCATACACGACTGTATGGTAGAGCGGAGGAGGAAAAGTATAATGCCCCAAACAGAACAAAATAAATCAATCGCGCGACGCTTTGGGCAAGAAGGTTGGGGCACCGAACCCAACTGGGAGGAGATTTGGGATGAGTTAATGGCTAATGATGTCGTCCATCATTTCAACAGTTTCCCAGAACCAATCGTGGGGCTAGAAGCAAATAAGGCTTTCAATGCTTCCCTATTCCAGGGTTTTCCTGATATTCAGCACACGATCAAAGATCTGATCTCTGAAGATGACAAAGTGGTGTATCACACGATTCTCAAAGGCACCCATACAGGAGAGTTCATGGGAATACCAGCTACTGGTAAATCTGCCGTAATTCATGATTTCACTTTGCTGAGGATTGCTGAGGGGAAGATTGTGGAGTGGTGGTATGACTGCAATTTGATGGCATTGATGCAGCAACTTGGGCTGGTGTCAGCCTAGATTCAAGTAGTTGCCAGCCAGCTAACAACCCTGCTGGAGCAGACTGTTGAGAGATCTTGATTGGGTGGTAGAGGTTCCTTGCAGCCGCTCAGCCGGAACGTTAGACCGCTTAACTTCAATCGTAGCCAGCCCCAGCTTCAGCTAACGACTAAACAGAGTAACCCGATCGATAAGAGCGTCGATGAA
>CAZLSK010000090.1:0-5915 GCA_964562075.1 uncultured Candidatus Nitrosotenuis sp. | reverse complement strand
ATGATGGAGTTTGTCACCTCAAAATTGGCGATTGGATCGTCAGGCGAGTCTTCTAGGAGCCTTACTATTTTTATTTTTTGTAAATACGCGACAGCGTCTTCGAATTCTCTTGCAGATATCTGCTCGTCTTTGAAATATTGGTATACATTCAAAAACCACTCGGGTATGAAAAGATCTTGGCTAGCTGCAAATGTGGGTGCGTGGGAAAACACAATGACAAGGGCAAGTAAAACTGCAAAAAACCAGGTAGACAATATGTAACTGCTAGGTCTCTGCCAGATAAAAATACACGCTGTTTTTGGTTCGTTCAAAAACATTTCGATTAAGATGAGCTACTCCTTTTTAATAATTAGAGGCAAACCAAGGTGAAATTGAGCCTGTCGCAGCCAAGAACCAAAGCTAATTCATGCCTATTTTGTGGAGAGATACTAAAATCTCCGTCCAAATGCCCATACTGCGGATTTCGGTTTTGTGCAGAACACATGGCAACGGACAATCACCAGTGTGGCAAGACAAGATACGCCGAATATGTGAGAAAGACCGATCCAAATTCGGTGCCAAACCTAGCATCGGGACTGTTCGCAGTCGTCTGCGACACATGTGGGTACAGATCTACAAAGGGCTCCCTCATTGAATTTGCAGGAGAGGAGCTGGTCCAACACACCCAGGTTATTGGCTGCGCCGACAATGTCTTTTTAGAAGAGGTGGACGACTCGCCACAATTCAATTCCCAAACCGTTGACCTAAAACCAAACGATCAGGAGCCGGGGGGAGGGGGGGAATCCCACAAAGCAACTGAAGGCCTAAAGGAAAACATTGTAGAACAGCTTGCAAAACTTGCGGCGCTCAAAGAAAAGGGCGTTCTCTCAAACGAGGAATTTTTGTTCATTAAAAAAGAGATAATCAAGAAATTAAAGTGATTGCATCTTCGAGATCTCATCAAGCTTTCTTTTTGTCTCTTCATGCTCTGCTCGCTCTCTTTGCAGTGCAATCTTTACAGTTTCTAATTCTTTTTGTGTAGCAAGCAGTTTTGAATTAAGCGATGCGACAACAGCACTTGCTGCCGCAACTACATTTTTTGGAGTCGCACGGTCTCCAACATTTGCCATTTGCTCTTCAATAAACTTGAGCTCCTTTTTTGCTATCTCTATTTCCTTTTTCTTTGCCTCATACTCGGCTCGTATCTGTCCGATCTCTTTTCTTGCTGCCTCCAGCTCGGAATTTGCCTTGGCTAGGCTCTGGCTTGTGGCGGCCTGACCACGGCTGCTTTCCTCATAGGTAGACTGCAATGCCTTGATCTTTGCCTTTAGCTCCTCAGATTCCGTCTTGTATCTGAGGTATTCTGCCTTTACGGCCTTCAAATCAGTATTTGCTTTTTCAAGCTGGCTCAAAGATGATTTTTTTTCTTCATACTGACTGGCGATTTTGTCCAATTCCGATTTCTTCTCGTTTAGCTCTTTTTTTGATGACATTAAAGCGCCGACTACTAGGTCGTATTCCTCTTTTACTTTGGCAAGCTTTTCCGTAATGGAGTTTAGGTGGTCTGTTTTGGATTTGAGCTCCTCTTGTAGATATTCGAGCTCATTCGTAATTCGCTCTTTTTGTATTTCCTCTTGACTCTTTATGTGCACCGGCTCTGCTGTCTTGGTGTCTTCGAGGTGCGGTTCTTCTTTTTTTGCTCGTCTAAAGAGTCCCATGGCTATCATCACCTAGCTGCAAAGATGAATATCTTTGTTCATTTCCGCACAAAGCGCAAATAAAATCCAATACCTCCTATTATGAATCCAAGCACAATTAGTGTCGCGCCAAACTCTGGCTTGTCTGAAAACCAAGTCGGTGTAATTATGAAAAGTAGCGCACCCAAAATGATCAGAAAAAATGCGCCGCTCTTTTTTGGTCTGTTGTGTTCGCTGTGTGCCATTTCTTAAAGGTGCCTTGCAATTGTCTGTGCCACCTTCTTTCTGCCAATATCTAAGATGAAGGGGCCGATCTTTGGTCCGCGATTTGCGGCCAAAATTATTTGATACAAAACCATGAAAAATTCCTTTGGTGAGACATTGTTCTCCTTTGAAATATTGTAGATTATGTTCTGGAGGTCTTCTGGTTCCTTTTCTGCCTCAAGGACTGCTACTAGTTGTCTGAGTGCCTTTTTGGTGATGTCTGTCAGCTGTAGTTGCGCGGGTTCTTCCTCCCCAAAATCATCTGCATAGTTGCCTGCAAGCTCTATTAACTGCTCTATGTAGTGGTCTGGGTTTTTGATTGCGCCATAATCGATGAGCTTTTTGGTGACCATGCTTGCCCTGTTTTCTTTGAATATGCGACACAGCTCGACTAATAGCCTGTAGTTGACATGAATCGAAGGTGTTTTTGGAGTGTTGAGGAGGTTTGTGTACTCGTAGAGCCCTTTTGACTTGGTTGCCTTTGCTTCGTTGTCGAGCTTGACTCGTCCAAAGTAAATATCCTCAAGCTCGTTGTATTCATCCATCAACACAGGTATGTCCTCAAATCCAAGCTCCCTTGCCCCCGTAATTCTTTTGTACAATAACAAAAGCATCGATTTTGGAATGCCGTATCTGAACCATTTTTGTGCAGTTACTACGTTTCCTGCAGATTTTGAGATCTTTTTACCTCCCTTGTCCAAAAACATCTCGTATTTTACGTGGTGGGGGTGCGGAAATCCCAGGATCTCATCCGAAACCCAGTCGTTTACCTTGACCGAATCCATGATGTCCTTTCCATAGGCTTCGAATCTGATGTCAAAGGCCTGCCATCTAGCTGCAAACTCTACCTTCCAGGCCAGCTTTCCCAGGTCCTTTGTAATATCTGCTACTCCTTCATGTCCGCAGCCCTTCAGAGTTTTTGCGCCGATCTCTGCCTCCTCACATCTGTACTTGATCTTCATTTCGTCTGCGAGGTATTCGTAAGACTGTGCAGTGTAGAGTCGATTACAGTTTGCACAAACAGGATAGTATGGCAGAAACTTTTGGTATTTTTCTTGGCCAACAAGCTCGGCAATCTTGTTCCCAATTTTTTCGGAATTGACCAAGATCGTGTGAATCTGATTTTTTAGAAGGCCTTTTTTGTATGTGTCATGCGCTCTAAAAAAATTGTACTTTATTCCAAGCCTGTCAAGTCCATCAAGCAAGATGCTGCTCATGTGCATGCCATATGAATCGTGGCAGCCATACGGATCTGGAATCAGAGAAACCGGCTTTGCAATGTGTTCACCTAACCAGTCAGGGAGACCCTCTGGTATTTTTCGTAATCCATCAAGGTCATCAGAATATGCGATGAGTTCTGATCTGCGTCCAAAATCTTCAAGCGCAAGTTTTACCCCATACGCTCTAACTGCATCTCCAAGGCTGCCTATGTGTGGGATGCCAGATGCCCCAAGCCCACTTTCAACACGTAACAAATCCGTATTTCGTCCAAGCTGTTTTTCTCGTTCCAATAACTCCCAAGCCAGCTTGTCAATCCACGTACCCCTGCCAATAATTTTTTGATCCCCCTGTGACATCTTTAACACTAGACCAACAATTTTGCCATATAAGGACCATCCAATGAATAACCTAGCTTGCGATAGTATTGCCTTGTACCAACGGCGCTGATCACCAAAAGTTTCTCTGCATCAAACTCTTCCTTTGCAATTTTTTCCGCCTCACTCATCAAATTTTTTCCAAGACCTGAATGCTGGGTCTGTCCCTTCTCCCGTTCGCCAATCCTAAGTGATCTGCCATAGATGTGAAGCTCTCTTACAATGCAGCTGTTTGGCGTCACTTCTTTTCTGTGAATCTTCTGGCTTGGTTTTCTTAGCCTCAAAAAGCCGTATATCTTATCATCAGAATCGTCATAAGACAAAAAGACTTCGTTTCCTCCAGATGATGTGTAGTTTTCTCGATGTAGAAAAATCTCCTTTTGTGCATCTTTTGCCAGGCCTATTTCACGGCATCTGATGCATTTGCAGGAGAGGTTTTGTTTTCTGAGATTGTTGTGTACTATTTGCCGAAGGTTTCCGAACTTGGGGCCTGCAATGATCTCCTGCTGTGAGATCTCACGCTGAACGCGCATTATTCTGACCCACCTTGGTATGTTCTTTTTTACCTCTGTTAGAACACGAATCATCTCCTCATCTAAATATGGCATGTATTTGCCTTCCATGTATTGTTGGTGTAATGGCGTGTGTTGCAAAACCAGTGATGGATAGATCTTGAGCATGTCTGGCTTTAGCTCGTCATCTTCAAAGAGCCTTTTGAAATCGGCAATGTCTTGCTGTGGGCTCATCGTGGGAAGACCAGGCATCATGTGCGCAACAATCTTGTAGCCTGAATCCTTTGCTATCTGAAAAGATTCTACGACATCTGCGTATGTGTGGCCCCTGTTAACCAGCTTGTACACATGTTCTTGCAAGGTTTGCACACCAATCTCGATTCGCGTCGCCCCATACTGCAGCATCATATCGACATGTTTTTGTTTGCAATAGTCTGGCTTTGTCTCAATTGTAAACCCAACATTTCTGATGTGAGCCCTTTCGTTGCTTGCCTTTGCCTCCTCAAGGGTTGGGGAATCAAAGCCGTTTAATGCATCATAACAAGACTTGATAAAATTCTGCTGATATTCCTCTGGCATGAAAAGAAAGGTGCCGCCAACTATGACAAGCTCCATCTTTGTTGGGTCATGACCATATGCTACGAGTTTTTCTAGCTTTGAGAGAATCTGCTTTTTTGGATCGTATTGGTTTTCAATTGCATTGATTGTAGCTGGTTCATTTCCTGTATAGCTGTTAGGTGAGTTGAACTCTATTCCGCCCGGACAGTACGTGCATCTGCCGTGAGGGCATGCGTATGGCATTGGCATCAGCGCAATTACTGCTACTCCGGACGCGGTCTTGACTGGTTTCTTTAAGAGTATTTTTTGTAACTTGGCATAATCCCCACCACTAACCGTTGCTAAAATCTCATAGTTGCGCGGGATGCGCTCAAGTGCGTATTTGGTACAGACCTTTTTGATCTGTGATTTGATCTGGTTCTTGGTGGGAGCCTCGACGGTAAGCAGATTGCGTGAAATCTCTACGCACGCCTTGGCAAAAATGGTGTCTGTTTGTTGCAATACTCTGCAATATGTAATTGGTTTTAAATTCTTTCAAAACCGCTTAACGCGCTCTTTTGGCTCTTTTTGTCTTGGACTTTTTTGCTCTACCTAATTTCTTTTTTGTTTTGACCTTTTTGATGGTTCGTCTGTGACGTGCCTTTTTTGTTTCTTTGTTATTGTACTTGTCGAGAAGTCCTCGATCTGTTCTTACCTTCAAGTTTTTCATTTGGACAAGCTCAATTCTCGTCTTTGCACTAAGTGTATTTAGCTCGGCATCTGGTGTTGGAAAAGAACTACCAAAATTTACAAAACATTGAGGATGAAACACTCTGCCCTTTTTGTAGACCATGTCGAGTTTTGTTACGCCTTGTTTGCATACGGCGCACATATCGATGAATCTCTTGTCCTCACTCAATGATGCTCGGATCTCTCTGTCTAATTTAATATTTGTCTACGCGCAATTAGGAATCTAACTTTGTGATTCTGGTTGTCGCAGTTCTTTTCTGTATTCTATCTTCAACCAAAGCGGAGTAATGATGGTAGTAGCAGCTACCATCAGTACTATTGTAGTGTAAACATCTGAGGTAAGAACACCACTTGACAGTCCAACACCTGCCACTATGAGGCCCACCTCACCTCTAGATATCATTCCAATGCCGACTCTTTTTGCCTGCTGAGGATTTTTAAGAAATAGCCATGCAGGGACTCCACAGCCAAGCAGCTTTGTAACAACCGCTACACCGATAATGATTGCACCAATCATTAGAATTTCGGCGTTTATTCCCCTAAAGTCTACCTGTGCACCAATTATTGCAAAAAACTACGAC
>CAZLSK010000089.1:0-5924 GCA_964562075.1 uncultured Candidatus Nitrosotenuis sp. | reverse complement strand
ACCAACCGACATCGCGCCAAATGTGTCGCCATGGTAGCCATTTTGAAGTGTGGCAAATCTGGTTTTTTTCTTTTCACCAATGTTTTGCCAGTACTGCAGTGCAATTTTAAAAGCAATCTCCATTGCGGTTGAACCATCATCAGAATAAAACACCCGGTACATGTTAGGAGAAATTCCAACTAACCTATCTGCGAGGATCTCTGCTTGCTCATTTGTTAAATTGAAAAGAGACGAGTGCGTGATCTTTTGCGATTGTTTATGCATAGCAGATATTAGCTCTTTTTTTGAGTGACCCCATACATTGCACCACATGCTTGCCACACCGTCAAGCATCCTGTTTCCACGAGAATCAACAAGCCACATGCCATCACCCTTAACAATTTTTGGAAAGACTGACCACTCGCTCATCTGTGTGTAAGGGTGCCACACGTAGCTAGGATTTCGCATGAATAGATTTGCAAATTTCATTTTAATAACTAAGCGATGAAACCTTAATCAGTAGATTTGTGTGATTTGTGTCATTGAAGTCTTTTTTTATAACGGCAACAGATACTGGTGTTGGAAAAACCACGGTAACTGCCGCAATCGCACTTTTACTCAAAAACCGCGGCATTGATGTTGGCGTAATGAAGCCATTTGCCACTGGCACACAACAAAAAACTGGCTACAAATCAGAAGATGTCACAATTCTTGCAAACGCTGCTCAAAGCATTGATCCTGAGGAAATGATAAACCCGTATTTTTTTCCAATTCCAACATCGCCTTATTCTGCTGCAAACAAACTCAATGCCAAAATCGACCCAAGCTTTGTCATTCATCGATTTGAAAAACTTCAGAGCATGCACCAAGTAATGCTTGTTGAAGGAATTGGGGGCATTATGACGCCAATCTTGAAGGATTATTGCGTTGGAGACCTCATAAAGGACATGAACCTTGAAACAATAATCGTTACAAGCTCTCGACTTGGTACCGTAAATCACACTCTGATGACAGTTAATGCTGCTCAAAGGTTTGGACTCAAGGTGCGAGGACTGATAATTAACAACATAGATTCGAGCGGTTATGATATAGTTGAGCTAAAAAGTGATCTAACCAATCTGAGTGGAATCGAGGTGCTCTGCACAATTCCTCATTTTGATAGTGTCAAAATAAGTGATGTCGCAAACTCTCTAAAGAGCAGCAATTTAGTTTCGCAACTTATGTCTTAAAAATTCTAAATTTTGTTTGCGACCTTGATGAAACAAACTTGCTGATCTCATCAAGTATCGTGATGAAATTTGATTTGTTTCCTATTTCAAATGTTTTGAAAGGGATTGGTAGGCTGCCTTTTGCAATGACCAAGATGTTTTCTTTTGCAGGTTGAATCATCTGAAGTTTTGTCAAATGCTTGAGTATGGAGTTTTGATCTTCTGTTTTCACAAAATAGAGAACAAGCGCATCTTTTTTTGATGATTCAAGAGTTCGTAAATCTGGAATGATTACATCAACATCTGTGTCTTTTACTGTAATTTTCCGCTGGCTTGGGATTAGTGCGTTTGTTAAAAGATAGTGCATCATACTTTCTGCAAGCGTTCCAAAAATCTCATAACTATCTCCATCAAGCTCTGAGATTTCCGGCACACATCTATCGAGCAGCTCTTTGATTGCCCAGCCATAGTTTTTGTTTGCAATCTCTTGTTGAATCTTAGACTCTGTTGCTCTTATCTGAGAATACAATATCTCTTTAATTATTGAGCTTTCTACGGACAAAATGCTAAATTTCTTGGTTTTACCTACTCACAAAAGGCGTACTTGCGTTCGCCCCTGCTTTCTGGAGTCTTTTCTACACTTACTAGGACGAACTCTTTTTTGGCATCAAGGAGGCTTTGGTGTGGGCCGCGCTTGTTTTCATGGATCTCCTCGTACTCTTTGAGGGAGAGTTTCTTGCGTTCACCTATTTCTGCCTCAAGGTTCATGTTCCTTACTAATTCCTTGTATGATGGTTGAATTACTCCACTGAATATCATAGCACTACTTCCGCTTCCGTAAGAGCCAAACCCAAATCGTTTTCCTTCAAGGTCTATTCCTTTTTGGAATTCAAACTCTAGACAGCTTCTAAATCCTAGATACAGCGATGCGGTGTATAGGTTGCCAATCATTGCGGATGCAACAAGTGAGCTTGCAAGTTTATCCTCGTAGAACTGCTGGTACTCTTTTGTTTTTGTAAATAATTTGGTAAATTCGTGATCCTTACCCATATATTCGTCGTCTTCCAATATTGACTCGATTGTTCCATGCTGATCTTTTGGAATCGGCTCTTCCATTCCTGTCTGCTGTATGATGTTCTTCCACCTTGGAAGATGCCTCCACTCATGTCTTAGCAGATATGCAAGGGCTTTCTTTCCCATGTTGCTGTATGGAAGGTGCATGCAGAGATAGTCGATGTAATCAAGAATTGTTTCACCTTGATTTAGCTTTATGAGTCCTGTCTCAAACGCCTTTTTCTTGTAAAGCTCAAGTGCCTTTTTGACCTGAATCAGATACAACAAATTAGAATACTGTCCGTGAACAATTGGCGTTTCTTTTCCAAACGGCCTGTAGAAATCATACTCGTTTTTAATCGAGGTAGAGGTAACCTTGCTATCAAACTGCAACAGTCTTGGGTTATCGTTTAGGAGCATTGCAATTGCACCAGCGCCTTGGGTGTATTCGCCTGCCGAGCCAAGGTCATACTTGGCAATATCAGAAACGACAACTATGGCGTATTTTCCTTCCGCCTCGCCTGCCCTAATCCAATTGCAGTTATCGTAAAGAGCATAAGAACCTGAAACACAGGCAAACTTGCACTCTATTCCACCGCAGTGCTCAAAGGAATCGGGACCATAAACCTGCTCAAGCATACCGATGACATACGAGTTTAGCGCCTTGGATTCGTCAAGTGCAGACTCGGTTGCAACATACAGTCTTCCTACGTCCTTTGGGGAGATGTTGTTTCTTTGCATCACCTTGAGGCACGCATTTGCGGCCAAGCACGCCGGGTCTTGGTTGGCATCGACTATGGCCATCTTTGATATGCCTAGGCCGCGCTTTAGCTTGGCTGGATCCAAGCCCCTGGCTAGCGCAAAGTCTGCCGAGTCTACGAATAGCCTTGGGATGTATATGGCAATGTCATCTATTCCTGCAGCCATGAGCTTTCCCTTTCCACTTTTCAATATAAGGTTTGTCAGCTAATTCTATTCCACTCTGGTGTAATTATCTGCGAATTTACTAAGATTTAGCGAATTAAAAATTATTAGAATTAATTTTTTGTAAAAATTGTTTATTTTCTGAATTTTCAAGAGAATTTTATCTTTCTCTTATCCATCCTTTTTGAATTTGATCGGCATCTTCGGCATTGCCAACTCCTGTTGCATATCTCCAAATGATCGGAGCAGTAGTAGACATGCTTTTCTGGATTTCTATGAGGGCCTCTTTTTCGCCATCAAGGTTGCTATCCGCAGTTTGATTTTGCTGGCAAAACTTGCATTTAGGATCAAGAGTTATCGGATTTGCTTCAATTAGTGGATAGGCTTTGCAGGCAAGTGGGCGTTCATTGTATATTTTGCAGATAAATCCGCCGTGTGGAGAACGTTTGTCAGATTTTGTATCCAAAAAGGGACAGGTGTTGCCGTTTTCTTCTTTTCCCATCATCTGGTACGCAATTATCTGTTCTGGACCATCTTGTTTTTGGTACGACACTCCAATTCTTGGCAAGATTCTTACCGTGAGGTGATTTCTCTTAGCTAAATCTTCAATTCTGTTCTTTTCCTCTGGAAGAATCAAGACTCCGACCTTGCCGAATTTTTTTGTTGGATAATACTCGCGCTCAACGCAACACTGTGAGCAGTCCTTTACGCACCTAAACTCCATGTTTATTGTTGATGTTTGCAGAATAAACTAGTTTCCTTTGAGATCCTCTGACTCTAGGACGTTAACAAAGACGTCGTAAGGTTGTGCACCGGGCACCTTGACAATCTTGTTGTTTGGCCCGATTATGAAAAAGCCAGGTGTTCCTGTCAGGCCAAGTGTTTGAGCGTCATTGGTGCTTGCTTGAACTTTTTGGTTGTATTTGCCGCTTGATAGGCATTCTGAAAAACTATCCATCTCTAGTTCTAGTTCTTGGGCAAATCTGAGCTGGTTATCAGAGGATGCCCAACCGTTGTTTTCACCATTCCAGTTGTTATAGAGGATGTCGTGGTATTCCCAGAACTTGCCTTGTTCCTCTGCACAATGGGCAGCATTTGCAGCAACAATCGAATCTGGACCTATTATGGTAAAGTCCTTGAAGATCATCTTGGCCTTGCCTGTCTGTATGTAGTTTTCATAAATCTGGTCTTCTGTCTCATGGAAAAACTTGTTGCAGTAAAAGCATTGATAGTCACCAAACTCCACTATTGTGATTGGTGCGCCTGCCTCGCCAAGATATGGTGAGGCATTCTCTGAAAAGATTGAGAGCTTTACTGATTGTTGTTCTTTGAGCTGTGTCTGTTCTTGTTGTTTTTCTGCCTCGGACTGTTCAATGCCGTCTGTCTTAAACGCCGTGTCTGTGGAGATGTTATTCATGGCAAAGAATATCCCAATTATTGCGGCTGCTGCGATTCCAGCACCGATTCCAAGCGAAGGACCGTGTATCAACACAACCACTCAAAGCTGGATTAATTTAGTCTTTTAGATTGTATGAGTAAACCGAACACAATCAAGTTAATCTAAACTTTCGAGTAACAAACAAACATGGAAAATGATAGGCTTTGGATGATGATAGTCGGTACTGGATTTTCGCTTCTTGTGTTATTGGCATATGTTATTGCGACACCATTGGTAGGTCAAGAAAACATAACTGATCAAACCCAGAAAGGTCTTCAAAATGCCATTGATAAATTCAAGCAGCTCAAAGAACGAAATCAAGAGCCTAACGATCTTAGTCTCGATACGTAATCTGTGTATTGTAATCTAAATAAATCCCACAATGTGGGATAAAACATGAAAAAAGTCTTTGTGAACGGCTATGGTTCTATAGGGAACCGAATTGCGCAGTTCATCAAAGACGATCCGGAGATCAAAGTACTCGGAGTCGGAAAATATTCACCTGATGAGAAGATAAATGACGCAATTTCAAGGGGTTTTGATGTCTACGTTCCACAAAAGAAAATCGACTCTTTTAAGAACTACAAGATCAAGGGAAGCATCGAAAGCGCCCTTGATAACTGTGATCTGGTAATTGATGCCTCGCCAGGAGGTGTTGGGTACACCAACAAAAAACAGTTCTATGAGCCAAGAGGTATTCTGGCAATTTATCAGGGGGGTGAGTCGGTGTTTGGAGACGAGCGAGTATCCGATTTATTGTTTAACTCACGTGTAAATTACACCCAAGCATTTGGAAAAAAACACGTAATGCAAGGAAGCTGCAACGTTACCGGAATGGGAAGGGTTTTGCAGCCACTGCGTGAAAAATATGGCTCGCGAATTGTTAGATTTGATGCAATCCTTGTCAGAAGATGGGCAGACATAGAACAGACAGATAAGGTCGTGCCAGACACGATAGAGTGGACATCACAGCCTCATCATCAGGATGACATCAAACACTACATGGGAAAAGACACACCGCTTTTCATTCAGGCAATCAAGGTCCCTACAAGGCAGATGCACGTGCACATGTTAAACATCAGATTTAATGGCGATGCCCCTAAACCGTCTGAAATACTTGAAATCTTCAAAGATGAGTATGGGGTCGCTACCCTCTGGACTGCCAAGGGGACAAAACAGATTCGCGATGCAGCAGAATCGATGAAGTTTAGCTTCAAAGACACTAACATGATTCACATCCATGCAAACATGCTGGAATCTATTGGAGACACAGTCAAGATGGTCTACTCTGATGATCAGACGGGAATTGTAATTCCAGAAAA
>CAZLSK010000088.1:0-5959 GCA_964562075.1 uncultured Candidatus Nitrosotenuis sp. | reverse complement strand
CTAAAGCCATTGCAGCTTAAAATAACCAGTCTCAGCATACTTGGTAATGAAGCTTGTAGTTGGAATGACAGGCAGTACCGGTGTAATTTATGGTATAAGAACACTTGAAGTCCTAAAAGAATGCAGAGTTGAAACACATCTTGTGATAACAGAATGGGCAAAAAAATGTCTAACGATGGAGACGGATTACAAGATTGATGATGTAAGGAATCTCGCATCTGCTTATTCTGATGACTCCAATCTTGCGGCGGGGATCTCAAGTGGTACCCACAAAACAGATGGAATGATTGTGGTTCCATGCAGCATGAAGACACTGTCAGGCATAGCAAACGGCTATGATGAAACACTTGTTGCAAGGGCAGCCGGCGTCACACTAAAAGAGTCACGTAAACTAGTTCTGGTTCCAAGAGAAACTCCGCTGACTGCTATAAACTTGGAAAACATGCTCAAGCTTGCAAGGCTTGGAGTTGTGATTCTGCCTCCAATGCCAGGATTTTACACGAAACCAAAATCAATTGATGAAGTAATTGATCACACAGTCGGAAAATGCCTTGACCAGTTCAACATTGAACATAATTTATACCGACGCTGGGGAACCTAGTTCGTATTGCCAAAAATCCACCTAGAGAAGCTAGTCAAGGCAGAAAGGCAAACTGTTTTTGACATTGTGGCAAACTATGAGAATTTTGAAAAAATGCTGCCGGAATATTTCCAATCAATACGAGTTCGTTCAGTAAGAGACAACATCGCCGTAGTCGAAGAGCACCTAAAGCTAGGAAAAAGAGAATTGGTGATGATGACAAAACACATCACAAAATACCCAGAGGTTCATGAAGTATTTGTAATAGGTGGTGATGCAAAGGGAAGTCATATTGTGGAAAAATATGAGACAGTTCCAGAAGGCACCAAGCTAACGGTTGATGCGGACATCAAGCTAAAAGGAGCTATGGTGCTCGTGAGGATTTTGGCAAAGAAAAAGATAGTTACTGAATTTGGCAAAATAATTGACGAGTTTGCAAAATTAGCGGAAAAAACCTAGTCTTTCTTTTCTTTGAGGTCCTTGAGTTCTTTTTCGGCCTCAACTTTGCCTTTCTCGTATTCCATTCTTGATTTGCCCAATGTTCTTGCAAGCTCTGGGATCTTTTTTGCACCAAAAATCAAGATGCCTGCTATGATGATAATGAAGATCCATTCTTGGCCGGCAATAAAGTTGGCAATGTTTGTGAGCATTTCCGATTAATTCCTAGTAGGTTCAGATTTGGATTTAAATCTTTTAATTTTGTGCTCGCGCCGCTCCAGAATTATCATGCCTATTAGATAAAGCCCAATCATAGGTCCTGAAATGAACCACATCGTCACACCGCTTCCATCGGGTGTAACTGCTGCACCAATTATGACGAGTGCAACGACTGCATACCTTATGTTTCTGCGCCAAAACGTTACATCTGTCAGACCTGAAACGGTGGCAGCATACATTATCAGCGGCAGCTGAAACGCAACACCGAACGCAAGCAAAAACTGCAAAACAAACGTCACAAAATCGACGACGTTTAGAAACGTGACTAGGCCCGAAGATTCGCCATACTGATACAAAAAGTCCAGCATAAACGGTATCACAACCAAGTATGAAAAAACAAGTCCGGCAACAAAAAGTCCTACTGCAGGTGCTGCAATTGAGCGGACTGCGTTGACCTCTGTCTCAGACAAAGCGGGCTTGATAAACGCCGTCAGCTCCCTTACAATGATTGGCATGGATACTACGACTCCTGCCAAGGCAGCAATGTAGACCTGTGCATAAAATGCTTGGCCGGGAGCAGTCTGGATAAGCTGCACATCAGCTGGAACTAGTGTTGTCTTCATGTAGTTTGTTATTTGTGCAGCAACGTTGTGCATGGGATCTGGTATCGGATAGTAGAATGTGAATCCGCCAAAAACAAACTGCTCGGCTCTAAACGTCAGAAGAAATACTATGATTATTCCTGCAGCAATTAGAATCTTCGTTACTCTTGAGCGGAGCTCAGCCAAGTGCGCATAAATTCCCTGCATCTCTGACATGTATGATATTTGGTTGCGAATCTCTATTTATGTTACGAAATTGTATCTAATTTTTGCCTGGAATTGGAAGCAGTTTTGCATCTGTAAGACCTGATTTCTTTCGTTCCTCTTCTGAAATATCTTTGAATTCTATTGATATGACTGCCTTTAGCTTGAATCTTGTCTCCAAATCCTTTGCGAGTTGGCCTATTTCTTTTCCGGAATAGATCTCCTTTGAGCCCTCCAAAAAGATCCGCTCACCTTTTTCTTTTTCAGAACCACCAAACTTGTCTTTGAGAAACTTGGCTACCTCGCCTACCTCACTTCTTTTTACATTATTGTGGTAAAATGTAATTCCCTTGACTGTTGCGTAGTCGAGTGGAGTTCCATTTTTGTACAGGAATACGCCAATAAAGATTGCTTGGCCTTCTGGTTCCTTTACTCCCTTTATCTCCCAGTTTAAGACCTTGCTCTGATCGTAATCTGCTTTTGAGATCTCATCTGCTGTCAGCTTCCAGTATCTGTGTCTGCTCACTTCAGTCTTTGGCGTATCGATGGATTATAAATTCATACCAGTTTTAGTTTCAAATTTTTTCTGGTAGTGAATATATTACACCGATATCAAGTCCACGCATGCCACTTTTTGAAGTTCAGGTCACAATAGAAAACAAGCCTAGCATGAACGATCCCGAGGGAGAGACGATCCTAAATGACTTGGTGCTAAAGGGTAGCTACTCTTCAGTCAAAAAAATACGCTCAGCTAAAATGCTCAAGTTCCAGATAAACGCCGCCACAAAACAGGCTGCACAAAACACAGTCAAGAAATTATGTGATGAACTTCGAATATACAATCCAATGGTAAGCAAGGTCACCTTTACTGTAGTGCCGGCCTAGTCCTCGTGTTTAATCGATTTGATGGTCTCATCGATTAGGAGCTTGCTCCTCAGATAGGCCGCAAGGTCTGTTTGTGTGATAACGCCTGCTAGTTTTTCGTTTTCTAGAACAATCAGTCTTCGGATGTTGTTGTTTAGCATTTTTTGTACTGCATCCTCAATTGTAGTGGTCGGCTCAACCCATCTGAACTTTGGCGACATGATGTCTGCCACTTTGGTCTGCGATGCGATCTTGTCAGTTGCTACCAGTTTGCGCACAAAATCAGCCTCGGTTATGATTCCAACGGGGTTTTGTCCTTCAATTACCACCAAAAAGCTGATGTCTTTTTCCTTTAGCAGAGATGCTGCCTCAAGGCAGGTTTTGTCCTTTGATATTGTAATTACGTGTTTGTTCATAATGTCCCTAACATATCCCATGTTTTTTGTTGGGATTTTAGCAAATAAAAAAGATTTGCAAGATTTGATTTAATAACGCCATTGATACAATTTAGCTGTGAAGGTCGGCGTTGTAGTATTTCCTGGAAGCAATTGCGATCGAGACATGTACCACGTGCTCCAAGATGTCTTCAAGCTCGATGTCCAGTATTTCTGGCATGAGGATAAGCTTCCAAAAAACTTGGACGCAGTAGTTTTGCCGGGTGGATTTTCTTATGGGGATAGACTCAGAGCTGGAGTTATTGCAGCACACAGTCCCGTTATTGCAGATGTAAAAAGAATGGCTGACAAGGGAATGCCGGTTCTTGGTGTCTGCAACGGATTTCAGATACTTGTTGAAGCGCAGCTTCTACCTGGAGTTTTACTCAGAAATACATCACTGAGCTTTATGTGCCGCTGGACTGAGCTTATTGTGGAAAACAACAAGACGCCGTTTACCAGTCAATTCAAGCTAAAACAAAGAATACCAATTCCAATTGCAAATGGCGAGGGCAGATATTACGTGGACAAGGGAACCCTTGCCAAGCTAAAGAAAAACAATCAGATCGTTTTCCGATATGGTGAAAACATCAACAACTCGGTATTTGATATCGCAGGAATTTGTAACAAAGAAGGAAACGTCGTCGGAATGATGCCCCACCCAGAACGTGCAGTCGAATCCGAGATAAACCCAAAGGACCCAAAACCGTCTTCGCTCATCTTTGAATCATTAATTGCTACCGTTGGTGCAAAAAGATGAGTCTGCAACCACAAGAACTCGAATATCTCTCAAAAAAAATTGGTCGCAAGCCAAACGAGATTGAAACACACATTGTCGCGGCCGAATGGTCCGAGCACTGTTCCTACAAATCTTCAAAAAAACACCTAAAGATGCTCCCAACATCAGGCCCACGCGTAATCCATGAAAAAGGATTTGATTCAGGGGTACTTGATGTCGGCGACGGCTATGTTGTAACGGTACACATCGAATCCCACAATCACCCCTCGGCTGTCGAACCATATGGTGGTGCAGCAACCGGCGTAGGAGGTGTAATTCGTGACATTCTTTCTGCCGGAACTCGACCAATTGCTATTTTGGATGGGCTCAGGTTTGGTGACATTGAAAAAGATTCTCATGCAAGATGGCTTTTCAAAAATGCTGTAACTGGGATTGCAGACTATGGTAACTGTCTTGGAATACCTACGATTGGTGGCGAGGTGGAGTTTGACAAATGTTATACGAACTATGCGCTAGTTGATGTTGCATCAATTGGATTTGGGAAAAAAGAACGACTGATCAAAAACCACGCCCAAAAAGGCGATGTCGTTGTTTTGATGGGAGGTTCGACTGGTCGTGATGGAATTGGCGGCTCGCAGTTTGCCTCCGACTCGCTAGAGACTGAGGATCGTTCAGCAGTACAAATTCCAGACCCCTTCATTGAAAAGTTGATAATCGAGGCAACACTTGAGGCGCGAAACGAGGGACTCATCAAAGCAGTCAAGGACCTAGGCGGTGGCGGTCTTTCATGTGCAATATCAGAAACTGCAGATACACTCGGTATCGGAATTGAGCTTGATGTAACCTCGATTCACACAAGAGAGCCAAACATGAACCCCACAGAAATCATGACATCAGAATCACAAGAAAGAATGCTTGTAATCACTGATGGACAAAAGCTTGCCCGGCTAAAGCAGATCTGCAAAAAGTTTCGTGTTAGCTGCTCTGTCATTGGTACAGTGACTGACAACAAGATTATGCGGGTCACAAAAAACAGTACAGTTATTGCATCAATGCCTGCCGAAGTTGTTGCAAATGCTCCTCTTTTAGATAGGCCATCAAAAGAACCTGCTTATCTGGCGATGCTGCAAAAAAAGCCAGAACCCAACCCCTCAAAAGACCCCTCAAAAATCATACTGAAATTGCTTTCAAGTCCAAACATTGCAAGCAAGATCTGGGTTTACGGTCAGTATGACCACGAGGTTGGGATACGAACGGTGGTCAAGCCCGGCTCTGATGCCGCTGTATTACGACTCGATAATGGAAAGTACTTGGCTGCAAAAATAGACGGCAATCCAAAGCATTGTTATCTTGATCCAAAAAACGGCGCAATTGGATGCTTTGAAGAAGCGTGTAGAAACGTCGTGTGCACAGGAGCTGCACCAATTGGGATGGTAGACCATCTACAGTTTGGCAATCCAGAAGACCCAGAAATCTTTTGGACATTTTTAGAGTCATTAAAAGGAATCACAGAATTTTCAAAATTCTTTAACATTCCATGTGTTGGTGGGAAGGTAAGCCTCTATAACGAGACACCACAGGGGCCAATAAAGCCAACGCCCATAATTGGAGTGTTTGGTCTGATTGACAAAGCGCCATTAAAGCCGCAAAAAATTGATGATGGCGACCTCTTATTGATTGCAGGAAAGACAAAAGATGAGCTTGGTGGCTCTGAATATTACGAATACATCCATGACTTTATTGGCGGCAAATGCCCGGTAGTTGATTTTGAGCAATCAAAGAAAAACATGGATGTTGTTTTGCAACTAATTCAGGACGGCAAGGTAAAGGCGGCTCATGACTGCTCAAAGGGCGGACTTGCGATCGCATCATGCGAGCT
>CAZLSK010000087.1:0-6155 GCA_964562075.1 uncultured Candidatus Nitrosotenuis sp. | reverse complement strand
TGTTGGAAAATTTGGCATGTGATACATATCTAGTGTTTCAATCTCTCGTACAAAATCCACATACGCGGATCGACATACCCATACCAGCTCCTGCTGCAACAACATCTTCCGTGAATGGTAACAAAAACGATTCCATTCCGGGAATATTGGAATGTCAATTGCATGAACGGTTCCAAACTGGGGCATCGTTCGTGAGTCGTGAATTGGAAGAATTATTACGGAACAATACACTCCGATGTTTCGTTTCCACCGTACCAGTTGTATCATCGAATCTCGATGCACGAGGAGGAGCAACGTTAACGGTATTGATTCGAACCGAGGACTACGTGCGAGCGGTACGAGCTTATAATAATAATAATAATACCATCACCTCTTCGGACACTCCATCCAATCATCAGGACCAACAAACTCGGATTATTGATTGGTTTCTTCACCATTTGAAAGATTGGACACGAAAACAAAGTGGGATTGCGATGCGCGATATCGAACGGGCTTGGGAAACAACTTCCCTATCCTTGCCATCGTCGTGGAATATCCAACGTGCCATTCGACTCTTGCAAGATTCGCAATTTCTAATGACGGCATCTTCCGATCACGAATCGTTTCGATTATGGTTACCATCCTGGGGATCGTTGGTTTTACCGGCATTCATAAAAGCGCAAACCACCAGTATCGCATACCTTCGACAAAGTCAATATAAAGAACGATCGCTCCCGTCCTTAATACGTCGATTGAGTACCCATCCCATCCCCGTCGAACATGTACTCATTTCGTGGCTTGCCGCACAAGGGTATGTCGAACGAATAGAACGACCCGCGGGACCTTGCATTCGTCTGATTACCGATTAAAGTACGAATGGTAAATAGGATCAGCGATATGTATATATACGCCTATTCTATTTATTTTTTAAAAATAAAAACGACCGTACAGTCCTCAAAGGAGGCCTTGAAAAAAATAGACAGGCACCTTAAGGTATTGACAAAGTCTGAGGGCCTACCAAATCACTATGAGGCGTTAAGGAGCAGGCTATGACAAAAAAGTGGTTTAACAAAAAACTGCAAGAGCTGTCCAAACTGCAAGGCTACCAAAAGCCAGAATACCATGAAGGTGTTCTAAAACTAGACTCGAATGAAAACTTTGCAATCAATAAACAGCTTCAGCAAGAGCTGATTGATAGCGCCAAAAAAAACTCTGATGTACGTGAGTACCCACTTGGCAAGTCAGAAAAACTGGTCGAAGCGTTGTCAAAATATCTACAAATTCCGCCATCCATGATTGGCCTTGGTAATGGTTCTGACCAAATTCTTGATCTAATCCTTTCAAATTTTGCATCAAAGCAGACAAAAATACTGACGTCAGAGCCGACATTTGGGTTTTTCGAGGAGCGCTGCAAGCTATATGCCATACCAACCATCAAGATTCCATTTTCAAAAGAGATGACACTTGATGTGGATAACTTCATATCAAAGTCAAAAAAGGCAGACATTTTGTACATTGATTCACCAAACAACCCAACCGGTTTTCAATTCAAAAAAGATGAGATTGTAGAATTGATAAAAAAATTCGACGGCATTGTAATTATTGATGAAGCATATGGTGAATTTTCCGATTATTCTGTTGCTAACTTGACAAAAAAATTCGATAACTTGATTGTGGTTCGAACTTTTTCAAAGACGTTTGGGCTGGCAGGGCTTAGGCTTGGTTATGTAATTGCAAACAAAAAATTCATTGATGTTTTTACACGAGTACTACAATACCCTTATCCACTAAACACGCTTGCAATAGAGGCGGGCGCACTAGCTCTACAAAAGGCAGAACAAATCTCCGAGACGATAGAGACAATCAAGCAAGAGCGTTCAAGAATCATCAAAAAACTGCGTGAAAGCGGGGCATTCGATGTATTTGATTCAAAGGCAAACTTTGTCTTATTTGATGCCCGCGGTGCAGACAAGAGGATCTACACGGCTCTGCTAGAACAGGGAATCTCTATTCGAAAACTAGGAAAAATTGGAAAACACGAAGGATGCCTCCGAGTTACAGTCGGCACAAAAGAGATGAACTCAAAATTCTTGCTTGCTATACGTGATCTTCTCCAATGAATTATCAAAACAAAGGTCAAGGGATACTCATATCAAAAGATCTATCGGATATTATTGAGCAAATCGATGGAATAATTTTTGATTGTGATGGGGTTCTTGTAGACGTATCCAGATCCTACGATCTTGCAATAAAACAGACAACCGCATTTGTTCTAAAAAAATTTGCAAATCTGGAATCGATTCCGATCACAACCGAAATAATCAATGGCTTCAAAGATACGGGGGGATTCAATGACGAAGTAGACGTCACATATGCATCGATACTTTCTTTGATGGCCGCAAAAAAGCTTGAAGCTGATCCAGAAAAATTCATCTTTGATGTAATCAAAAATGCAAACAATACTGGTATTGTATCTGTTGAAAAATTCTTGGATTCTCAAAATGCTGATCTATCAGAAATTAGAAAAAAACTTGATTATCCAGGCCCACGTTCAACGAACCCGCTGATTCAGACTTTTGATCAGATTTTTTACGGTCCTACATTATATGAAAAAATCTTTCACAAAAAATCTCAATTTATAGAATCTGGACTAATTGAAAATGATTTTGTTCTTGTGACAGCTGATCTGCTTTCAAAACTAAAGAAAAAATTTGGAAACAAAATTTCCACTGTAACGGGGAGAGGAAAAGAATCCATCAGCTATTCTCTAAAAGAACTGTTAAACGAGTTTAATCTAGATTCCTCGATCTTTCTTGAGGATGAAGTAAGGGAGCTTGCCAAGCCAAACCCAAAATCTCTTATCATATCAATTAATAGAATGAAAGTAAAACACTGTCTGTATGTAGGGGATTCAATGGAGGATCTTATGATGGCAAATGAGGCAAACAAAATGGGAAGAAAAATCACCTTTTGCGGCATTTATGGTACAAACAAAAACCCACAATCAAAAAGACAATTTTTTGAAAAAAATCAAGCGCCTCTCATACTTGAATCCATAAATCAACTACCAAATGTAATGAACTTAAAAGCAGGCTAATTTTGATACTAATGTAATACAAAAATGCAATACATTTAAGAATATGAAATTGTAATACATTGTATGAGTAGTCTAAGTATCAGAATAAACAAGGAACTAAAAGAACAGATGAACAAGTTCAAGATAGACTGGCCCGAATACATACGAAAAACGATAGAACAGAAAATAGTTGAAGAAAAGAGAAGACGGGCTGCACGCTCTATGGATGCAATTAGGAGCAAGACAAAATATGGAAGCTTTGACGCTGCCTTGTCTATTAGAGAGGACCGTGATACTTGAGGCTGGTTTTAGATGCAAGTGTTGCTTCAAAATGGTTCTCAAATGAGGAACTTACCGACAAGGCAGTAAAGGTTAGAGATGCATTTTTAGATGGAAAAATAGATCTTTGTGCACCTGAACACCTTCTATACGAGGTTGGAAATTCTGTATGGAAGAATAAGAGTTTGGATACTGATGATGGCATAAAGGCAATAGCGTCGCTTTTGGAGATGGAAATAGATCTGATAAGGCTTGACTCCAAGACTGCTGGGCAGGCTATGAAGGTAGCACGCGAACTTGGATTGACATACTATGATGCTGTGTATGTTCAGGTGTCAGTGATGCTTGGCATACCACTACTGACTGCTGATAGGGTACTCTTTGAGACTGCAAAAAATACAATACATCTAAGAAACTATGAATGAACAGAACTCATGTATTGCTTTAAATCTGTCTAAGCAAATCTCATACTGTCAATGGCAACAAGAACAGGCAGCATTAAGCGAGAAACAAAGGAGACCTCAGTTACAGTACAAGTAAATCTAGATGGTACTGGCAAGACTTCAATCAATACTGGAATCGAGTTCTTTGATCACTTGATAGGCTCTTTTGGAAAACATGCAATGCTTGACCTAACCGTAAAGGCAAAATCAAATGATAAAATTTTGCACCACCTAATAGAGGACACTGGAATTACAATTGGTGCAGCACTTGATAAAGCGCTTGGCACAAGAAAAGGAATAACAAGATTTGCGTATGCTTCGGTACCTATGGATGAGTCCTTGGCAGAGGCATCCGTAGACCTAGTTAGGCGACAATACAACAAAATCAGTCTCTCCATTAAACGAGCACAGATTGAGAGAATGTCAAAAGAAGACATTGAGCACTTTGTCTCCTCTTTTGCTCAGAACATAAACAGCTGCATACACCTAAACGTCAAATATGGTGAAAACGATCACCACAAAATCGAGGCTGCCATCAAGTCCTTGGCAGTAGCATTTAGGATGGCAGCCAGTCTGGATAAAAAACAAAAGGGAATTCCAAGTACAAAAGGTTCAATGTAGATGAAAGTCGCAATATTTGATTACGGTGCAGGAAACATTTTCAGCCTCAAAGTCGCACTGGAAAAACAAGGAGCTACGGTAGATGTAATTACGAATTTTGATAGTGCAAACAATTATTCTGGCTTGTTGCTGCCAGGGGTTGGAAACTTTGATCCTGCAATAAAGAGCATACGGGACTATTCCAGCAAATCCTTTGCAGATTACGTACAAGACAAAACACCTGTTCTGGGAATTTGCCTTGGAATGGAGATGTTTTTTGAAAAAAGCGAAGAGGGAAAAGAAAAAGGACTGGGTGTGATGGAAGGCGAAGTCGTTATTCTTCCAAACAAATTCAAAATTCCTCACATGGGCTGGAACAGTATTAGAATAAAAAAATCAAATCCACTTTTGGATGATGTTCCAGATTCATCATGGGTATACTTTGTTCACTCATACAGGGTAAAACCAAAAGAAAACGATATCGTAATTGCTGACTCTGATTATGGGATTGAAGTTCCAGCCGTCATAAGCAAGAAAAATCTGTTTGGAACCCAGTTTCATCCGGAAAAATCAGGCAAGGTTGGATCAATTATGATCCGAAATTTCTTACGAGAGTGCAAAAAGTGAAGATAATTCCAGCAATTGATCTGATGGATGGCCAAGTAGTCAGACTGATGAAAGGAAGGCCTGAGGAAAAAACCGTCTACAGTAACAATCCACAAGAGATTGCAAAAAAATGGGAAAAGGCGGGAGCAGACATGCTGCATATTGTAGATCTTGATGCCACTCTGGAACGAGGCTCAAATTTAGATATGATCAAAAAAATCGCAAAAGAGGTAGCAATACCAATTCAAGTTGCAGGGGGATTGCGTAGCGAATCAGTAATAAGTACAGCCTTGGAGTTTGCGGAAAGGGCTGTAGTAGGTACAATTGCATTTAAAGACCAAGATCTCATTTTGTGGTTAGCTAAAAAAATTGGAAATAAACGACTTGTAATTGCTGTTGATCACAATAATGGCATAATTGTAACAAATGGGTGGCAACATGCAACTGGAATTAATCTGCAGGATGCAGTCACAGATTTTGCAAAAAAAAACTTTACCGAGTTTTTGCTAACAAACGTCTCACGAGATGGTACTCTGCAAGGACCCGATACTGAAAATCTTTCAAAGATCTGTAGGCTTGAAAAGATAAATGTCATTGCAAGCGGTGGCATAGCTGGTCTATCCGATATTTCCAAAGTGAAGCAATGTGGAGCATATGGTGTTATTTTGGGAAAAGCACTCTATGAGGGAAAAATAACTATTGAGGAGGCAAAGAAGCTAGCATGACGCTAACAAAAAGAGTCATTCCGTGTCTTGATGTAGCAAATGGGAGGGTGGTAAAAGGACTCCACTTTGAGTCCATCAAGGATGCCGGTGACCCAGTACTCTTAGCACAAAAATACAGTAATGAGGGTGCGGATGAGCTGGTCTTTCTTGATATTACTGCATCACAAGAACAACGAGAAACAATCAGATCATTGGTATCAAAGGTTGCCCAAGTAATTGACATTCCATTCACTGTTGGTGGAGGAGTCAAAACACTGCAACATGCAAGAGACATTTTGCTCTGCGGTGCGGACAAGGTTGCAATTAACACTGGTGCTGTAAAAAATCCACAAATCATCACAGAGCTAAAGGATCTCTTTGGCAAACAATGTGTCGTCGTTGCAATTGATGCAAAAAGAAACTATAATGTCTCTGCTGGCCAAAACATCTTCTCGGAGGATTCCAAAA
>CAZLSK010000086.1:0-6288 GCA_964562075.1 uncultured Candidatus Nitrosotenuis sp. | reverse complement strand
AACTGGAGGAGGTAACGAAGGTAGGCTCACTTCGCGGATTTTTGGATAACATGCCAGGCCTTTCTGGAATGGTAAAAGAGGATCAGCTAGACCAGATGGAGGAGAGGATACAGCGCTGGCGCTACATAATCCAGAGCATGAACAAACAAGAAAAGGCAGACCCGGATCTTCTCAACGCATCAAGAATCAAGCGAATAGCAAGGGGCTCTGGATGGCCAGAACACGAAGTAAAAGAGCTTCTCAAAAATTACAAAAACTCAAAAAGCATGATGAAGGCATCAAAGGGTCGACAGATGCAGGGCTTTTTGCGCAAAATGGGCCTTGGGTAGCCTCAAGTTAATTAGTCCAGTCCCAAATTTTTTGTTGTGAGAAAAAACCAGTTAAGCAGCGTCCTGCAGACCTCAAAGAAAATACTTGACGAGTATGATCTGTGTGATTATTGTCTTGGAAGGCTATTTGCAAAAAAGCTACGCCTTTCATCGAACAAAAAACTTGGAGAAAAAATACACCGATCCCTGAAGATAAAAAATACAAAATGCCAAATATGCAAAAACATCTTCGACGTGCTGCCGAACTTTGTCTCAAAAATGAAGGATGTGTCATCGGAGTATGATTTTCAAACATTCCTGGTGGGCACCAAACTCAAGCCCTCCATCCTTGACAGGGATGATCAGCTCAGATCCCAGTTCAAACTGAGAGGAATTGACGGAATCAAGTCAAACGTAACATGGGAGCTTGCAAAGCAGTTTGCCCGCATAACAAAAAGCAAAGGTCAGCAATTAGAACCAGACATTACAGTAACGGTAGATTTCAAGGTAGAGTCGTGCGAGGTGCACTCAAAACCTGTAATTCTCTCAGGCAGATATACCAAAACAGTCCGCAATCTGCCGCAAAAACAAAAGCCATGCGATAACTGCCTTGGGAAGGGGTGCTTTTCCTGTAGTCACCATGGCATATCCGGGTATGAGAGTGTAGAAGGACTCTTGTCAAAGTATCTTTTTACAAAGTTTGGTGCAGTACAGGCAAAAATAACCTGGATTGGTGGCGAGGATAGCACAAGCCTCGTTTTGGGTAGTGGCAGACCATTTTTTGTAAAGCTAATCATGCCAAAAAAACGTAACATTAGGTTGCCAAAAAAGATCAGGCTTGATGGCATAACACTTTTTTCGTTAAAACAGATAAAAAAAATTCCAACAAAACCACTACACTTTGTATCAAAAACCAGACTCTTAATTCTCACAGAAAAACCAATACAACAACAAACACTCTCAAAGCTTTTACAGCTGGCAAAATCCAAAATCGCAGTTTACGAAAAATCTGGCAAAAGGGCGGAAAAACAAATTTACACCGTACAATACAAAATCAATTCGGAAAACTCGTTTTATCTTACACTGTTAATAGATGGTGGTGTCCCACTAAAGCGATTTGTTGCCGGTGATGACGTATTTCCAAACATATCTGATATCTTGGAAAACAAGTGTACCTGTCAGACATTTGATTTTGAACAAATCAAAATAGTAAACTAACACTTTTTAGACCATCGACATCAGAACACTTTGTTGGATCAGCTGGTCAAGGTACGCGAAGCTCATCAAAAAGGAATCATTCCGGCAGATGTCTATGAGCTCATAACTGAAAGATTTCAACTTGTCACAGACGGCATACAAAGAATCGAAAAAGCTGCTGGCACACAATATCCAATATCGTACGTTGAACCATCGGCAATTGTGACAGGCTCTGACCCAATGTCGTTTCAGTACGGAATCCTGTTTGCAAGAACGCTACCGGTCTTTTTTGAAGAAAAGTTTCAGGTGGTTATTCAGATCTCTGCACCACTTGTTGCATTCGGGCTAAAGGGGACAATACATGCAATTTTGGCTCACGAGTTTTTGCACTATTTGGAGCTTATCAGAAAAATATCAACAATGGGGCTTGTCTCAGACGAGGTCTCTGCAAACCTCTTTGAGAACGTATATGCTGACAGCACGAGGCTCTTTGAGGCAAGGGCTGTCTTTGATGACAAGACACTCCTTACCCACATCACAAAAAAGTTCCCAGCAGGCTTTAAGGACTATAAGCTTGAAGACAAGACAGAAAAGTTCTGGATCTCAAAAAACCTGCCAGTCACCAACATCTCACTTGATACAAACACGGTCAAGTTGTCTGCTGAGATGCTCTCAAAAGTGAGCCTCGATCCCATCCTACTCAACAAAATAAAAGAATACGAAGAACGCGAATCAAAGATGCGAAAGAAAAAACTCTATTGAATGAATTCCGTTAGGCCGCACTTGCCGCAGGTGCGTCTGTTTTTGTGCTCCGACATAAAGACTCCTTTGCCGCACCTAGAGCAGATCTTGTGAGTCCTTGTAGCTTTATCGCCGCTTATCTTGTAATATGCAGCTATCCCTGATGCCTTGCTTGCAGCTTTTTTTCCAGCCATTATGCCTTTGTCTCCTTTTCTTCAGCTTTTGGTTCTGCTGCCGCCTCGGCTGGTTTTTCTGGAGCTGCCTGAGCTCCCTTTGCTTTCTCTAGTCTTTTGAAAATGGTTGGATTGACTTGTTTTTTTGCCAACTCTTCACTATCATAAACATAAAACGTTCCCTCAACATCAGGTCTGCCACTGTGACTTTTCATTGAGATAGGAATGATCACCTTGCCCTCGAGCTTGAACTGCTTTGATACTATCTCGGCTGCCTCTAGCTTTTTGAGCTTACCGGCAACTCCTTTAAAGTTGCACGTAATCTCCCTTCTTGAAAGGAAGGTGTTGTTTACATCGTTTACCGTCTCAACCATTGACATGTATTGTGCCTCGTTTTCCTATTTCATATAAATCTTGATTGGAATTGCGAGAAGAGATTTAAGAAAACACGACCGATTCAAGTCGTGGACCGCTTTATGCTACATTTGAAAAACACACGATATTCCAGACATGATACCGACAAGCTTCTTGCAAGAGCAAGACAGCTTGGCTCAAGATTAGGTGGAATAATTCGTGACTGTCGCGTCTCTACAAAATACGTCGAATTCGATGTATCTATTGACAAATCAAAGATAGATGCCCTCATCGAAAGGCTAAAGCCTGTTGCACCCTTGGATCACGCAAGGCACGTAGTAGAAGAACACATTGAAAAAGAAAAAGCAATCAAGATGGGCGTTTCCTATTTTAACGACGAACGTTTCTGGGAGTGTCACGAGGTTTTAGAAGGAGTCTGGAAGAAATGTTACGAGGGAGAAAAAGATCTAGTTCAGGGGATCATACTTGCTGCAGCAGCACTGGTTCATTATCAAAAGGCAGAAGACAACATCTGCCTCTCAGTTCTTGGAAGGGCGCAGCAAAAGCTTGCAAACGCAACTGGGATGTATCATCAAATCGACGTAGATGGATTGCGCAAAAAAATACAATCGGTCAAAAACGCTGGCCATCCATCACTTTTTACTATCTGATCAGCTGCAGGGCTGTCTTTAGTACTTGGGCTCCCTCAAGGAGGCCGATGCTTCCAATCTTTGCATTTTTTTCAGTAAACCTTACGCTATTATCCTTTTTGACAGAATCAGCTGAGACAAGAACAGGTACAGGGTCATCACTGTGTCCTTTGTTAATGCAAGGTGTGGAGTGATCTGCAGAAACAACAACTGCCACCTTACTTGTGTCAATGTTGTCAAGAAGTGTTCCAAAGAATCTCTTGTCGATCTCTTCAATGTTTTTCATTTTCCCCACCGCGTCTCCATCGTGACCAAACTCGTCAGGCCCTTTGAGGTGCACATAGATGGCATTTTCTGTTTCCATAGCCTTTGCTGCAACCTCTGCCTTTTTCTCATAGTCTGTCAGACCACCTGCGCTAAAGGTCTTCATCTTTAAGATCTCGGCAATTCCTATCTCTACTGGCATATCGACAATGCAGGAAAACTTTAGCGAGTAAAGATCGTTGATTGGAACAACCTTTGGGTAATGATTTCCAGCATCGCGAAGCAAAATGCTGTTTAGGAGCTTTTTTCCTTGCTGTTTTCTTTTCTGATTTGTCTTGCTTTCTTTCATAATTTTGAGTGATTGTTCTATGAACTCGTTTACCAAAGTTGCAGTAAGGGAAGCATTTGGAACATCCTTTAGTGGTAGACATCTTTCTATCTTCAGATAGTCTCCTACTGCCTTTGCAATTCCCATGCCGTCTACTCGAGAGTAGGCTGGATCTGTGTTTGTAATCTCAGAAGACAGCGGTTTTCCCTCACACCTTATCCGTACTACGACTCTGTGCCCAATTGTCGGCGCCACAACCACGGACGCACCTGGAACAGAAAATCTGGTTGTGCACTCGATCTCTTTTGATACGGCAACTGCGTCCTCACGCTCTATTTTACGTCCTGCACGCCTGTCAATTATGATGCCATTATCATCAAGGGTAGCAAAATTTCCACGAAGTGCCAAGTCGCCGTCCTTAAAATCGATTCCGGTTCCAATTGCCTCAATTACTCCTCTTCCGGCATATTCAGCATGCTGGAACTTGTATCCGAGCATGTTAAAGACCGCAATGTCTGATTCTGGGGCGATTCCCTTTCCAACCGAGATTACTTCGCCCATCGCGCCGTTTTTTGTAAGCTGATCAAGATTTGGAGTTTTTGCATACTCTAATGGTGTTGCTCCCTTTAGATCAGGATGTGGCAGATCACCTACACCATCTAACAAAACGTAGACCATCTTAACATTAGAATTATTTGATATAGTTATCCCCCGTGATTGGTTGCTGATCCAAGATCACTTTAAACTTTACAGCACAGGTCAGAACATTTTAGCTAAGTTGCGATCGTTGAAAAGGTTTTAACTTACACGTTTTCATACTATCGAATATGGGGAGCATGAGAAAAGACTACATTTCTGAAAGATTTGTTATCGTTTCACAAAATGATGAAAAAGAAACCGAGTCAAAAAAATGCGCCTTTTGTCCTGGAAATGAGTCTATGACAAATCCCTCTTTGCTTTCTCTTGTTGCAAAAGACGGAATGCTACAAAGGCTTCAGGACAGCGAAGACAATTACGTGGAAGACTGGACAGTTCGAGTCTTTGAAAGCAAGAACCCTGCAGTTTCGGTGGCCGCGGAAAACTCTTACAGCGACAGGCCGCTTTATAGCGAACCAGCATACGGCTATCACTATGTGGTCGTGGCATCTGAAAAACACAAAGAGTCTCTTTCATCAATTTCAGTTGAACAATGGTCAAACATCCTAGTCGTGATTCAGGACAGACTACGCTGGCTGTACACGCAGCGGGGAGTCACATATGTTTCAATATACATTAACCACGGAAAAGAGGCCGGAAGTGTAACCACACATCCGCACATAAACATGGTGACTTTTTCAACAATTCCGCCTCTGATAGAAGCCGAAGCCGAATCCTCGCACAGAATTCTTAACGAAAAGGGCGCCTGCCCAATCTGCCAGACGGTAAACACAGAAACAGGCGGTCCAAGACAGGTTCTGCAGACGGAAGGGTTTTTAGCGTTTTGTCCTTGGGCTCCTTCATATCCGTACGAGTTTTGGATCTGTCCTAAAAAACATACAACAAGCTTTTCCAAAATAACACAAAAGGAAATAAACGATCTGTCACTTATCTTGAGGGCTACACTTGGTGGACTTGCAAACTCGCTAAAAAACGTCCCTTACAATTTGGCGTTTCATCTCTCTCCTGAAAAGAAAAACAGCAGGCAGATCCACTGGCACATAGAAGTCTACCCTTTGACGGCTGCATGGTCTGGGCTTGAGAGGGGTTACGGAGTGTTTCTCAATTCAATTCAGCCAGAAAAGGCAGCAGAACAGCTGGGTGCTGCTTGTCGAAAAGAGCTTGCAGGTCTTGTAGGAATTATCTGACAAATAATTTTCAAAATTTCACACCATTTATTTAACTAGAAATTTTTGGTAAGCTGTGGCAATAGAAAAGTATCTGGCACTTGCAAGCCTTGGTCTTTTTGTAATGTTTGGCGGAGAAATTAACGTCTTTTACAATTATCTGATAGCACCGCGAGTCGAAGTAGAGCCAGAACCACAAGTCCTGATGTATATCTCAATAGGTGTCGCCCCTGCGATGAGTATTGCAGGAACTGCATTTCTGTTGTCAAAAAGATACGGATCTAGATCCGTTGGTTCCATCATCATTGCGGGTGGTGCGGCTCTTTTTATCGGAATGTTTTATGCAAACACCTTGATTCCGCAGATAGACAAAAACTATCTTGTCTATACAGTTGAAACAATTCCGCCACTGTTCATGGCAGTTTCGATTCCAATCATGGCCATGGGCGG
>CAZLSK010000085.1:0-6335 GCA_964562075.1 uncultured Candidatus Nitrosotenuis sp. | reverse complement strand
TCACCTGAGGCGCAAGTAACTTACGAACTTGGAGTAAACCTAAACTCAAAGAAGACACCTCTTTACAAGCTTTTCTTAGAGTGGGCAACAAAAAACAAAGTGGATGGTATAATTGTTGGTGCGACCTATCCGCAAATCATCAAATTCTGTAAACAAAAGAGCAAGCTCAACATATACTCCCCGGGGATAGGCGCCCAAGGGGGTGACATACAAAAGACCGTCAGCTCTGGCTCCGACTATCTCATAGTTGGAAGGACAATTCTAAACTCTAAAAACCCAAAGCAAACAGCACAATCATTAGCTGAGCTAGCTGGCAAAAACTAACCTTTTTGATTTTTGCAAAAGTTCCTTTGCATTCTGGTACGTTGTTTTTGAAAACGCGTCATCAAACTCAAGCCACATGTAGTTTAGGTGTTCATCAGAAAGTTTCACATCGGTAGTGCTGGTTTTTGCCAAAAAGAAGATCACTTGTTTTTTGATCACATTGCCATCAAACTGGTAAGTGTATTGTATTTTTTCCTCAAAACCATCGATGAACTCAATGTCTGTAATTCCTGTTTCCTCTCGTGCCTCTCGCAAGGCTGCCTCCTTTGGACTCTCGTTTTTTTCAATTCTGCCTTTTATAAAGTCCCAATGCCCAGAAGGATAATGTAAAAGCAAGAAAAGCGTCTTGTCTGCTTTCTCACAAAACAGCAGGATTCCTGCGGATCTCTCATCAAACATTACTGACATTACCTGCCAATTCTCCTATTTCTCTTTTGAAAAGTCCTAATTGCTCTTAACAGATCAATCTTTCTGAACTCGGGCCACAAGACGTCCATGAAGACAAGTTCGCTGTATGCTCCCTGCCACAACAAAAACCCGCTCATCCTCTGTTCACCCGACGTCCTAAGTATGAGGTCTGGTGATGGCTGTGGAAGGTGTGCTGTATAGAGGTTTGCCTCAATTACATCCTTGTTGATGTCCTTTACATCAATACTTCCATCCTTTATCCTGACTGCAATCTTTTTTATTGCATCCACAAGCTCGTTTTGACCACCGTAGGCAATTGCAATATTCAGATAATGTCGGTTGTAGCCCTTTGTGGCATCATCTAGTCTTTGCAAAACATCATTTATGTAATCTGGCAACAGCTCAGTCCGACCCATTGCCTTTACACGCATTTTGTTTTTGTGAATCCGTGGGTCGTTATACAACTTTTCAAGTCTTTGGTGAATCAGCTTAAACAAGTGCTCTATCTCCTCGTCGGGCCGCTCTAAATTCTCAGTTGACAACACATACAACGTAATTATTTTGATATCAAGCTCTTCGCACCAGTCAAGTAGGTTTTCTACTGCATCTGCCCCCACAAAATGGCCCTTTTCACTTGACTCAAGCACCTTTTTTGCCCATCTTCTGTTGCCGTCTAAAATTACTGCCAGATGGTTTGGTATCGTTCCCTTTCTGATCTCATCTTCTAACCTCTTTGTGTATAGCTTGTAAAACCAGGAAAGGTAACTTGCTGTCTGTTTCACTCCGTTAATACTTCGCCACCCTTCTTCTTCCTATATTTACGGAATAAGAAGGTAGCAGATATCAGTGTTATTGAAAGGCCTACAAGAAATGGCGGGATCAAAGTAAACGGACTCTCATCATGTATCAGAAGATTCGTAAACTGGTATACAGTCGGATACAGTGAAACAAGTACCACCATCCTTAGTATGTCGGTTATCTGTCGGAGGCTTCCCTTTAACCAGTTGCTAAGTAAGATTCCGCCAAAAACAGAGCCGATTCCCATCCACAAAAATGGTAGCATTCCAGCAATGAATTGGCCAAGCGTTACTTGGTCTGCAACTATGTTTGGAATTCCAGAGCCGAGGATCTGCGGATCAAGTATATTTGTATGAATTGCCGAGAATCCAGAAAGAATTGATGCTAGTCCAATTGTTATACCAGCTACTAACGTAAACGTTCTGATGAGACTTGCCGGAGTTGGCCTTGTCCAACTAGACAAAGCTCTGTCGACATCAAACGCTCTGATCAAAAATGCGCCACCCAAAATGCTAACCAGCACTGCAAAGATTTCTTCGGTGTAACCAGAAATTGCTCCAATCCCACCAATTAGGAGCAGGATCCCTGGTACCCCCAAAAAGAACTTGGAGTATTTTGAATCGTAAATAATCATCTTCAGATATTTGCCAAATACTGCATAAGAATACTCTACACTTCTGCTGACCTTCATTACTACGCGCTGAACAGAAACAACTGGTACAACATTTTGTATGATTGGAATTACGGCCTCATCATCCTCACCATCTGATACGATCACTGCACCGTTTGCTGAAAAGCTCTGCAAAACCGACTTGACCTCTCTTACAATTTTTTCGTCTGCTTGGACGCCTCTTTCTCCAACTCCAGCTACTACAACTACTTCAGCTTGGTAGCCCTTTCGCGCTAACTCCTCGTAAGTCTTTATTGCATAGAAAATTGAGTTTGCATCAGCATCTTCGGGATCCTGTAGTGCAAGTTTCTGCGCCGCTTCGATACAGGCATTTCTTCCAACAACTGGTGTTGTGACTCCTGCCTTCTCCCCAACATCGTTGTCCCTATCGACACATATTACAAGTAGCCTGCTTGTTATCGGCGCTTCCACTGCTTTTTCTAGGTTAGTATCCTTAAGAGACAACGCTACCATATGTTACAAAATCGCCTATTAACACTTTCCAACGTTTGAAAATATTACAAATAGGAAAACAGGCGTGCTCTAGGAGGGTCTTGCAGCATTTGACGCTGCCAGATATTGGTCAGCCTCACTAAGAAATCCATCAAGCTTTTCAGTCTCTTGGCTGATGTCGGCTTGCGGGTCGGCTTTTAGCTTTTCAGCAATCACTATTGTTTCCCTTAGGTACGAGTTGTATGCGCGCAAAAATCCTGTATATTCTGAATAACTTGACTGCCATTCTGCTGGAACGTCACTTTCTATAATGCCGATTATGAACGAGTTGATCTGAGACGATGAAATCTCTGCGGTGTTAATATAGTTATCAGGTGTTATCTGGCCCGCTAGCATTTTGTCAAACTCTTCTGCTATCAAATCTGAAATTGTTTTTTGTTGTTCAATTAATGCATCCAGATCTTCTTTTGCATTTGATACTACAAACTTGGTTTGGATATTCTGTGGAACAAACCAGATCGCAAAACTTCCTGCCGTTATGGCAGCAAGTATTATGCCGGTAATGATAAAGCCCTTTTTGGATCGCATGCCATTTCGTTAAAAAATCGCCGCTTATATTATAATTGAAATCGAGCATTGCGATCGTTTTTTGGTAAAACTTTGTGATTTGCGGTTGGAAGGAGTTTAGACGATAAAAAACACAAATTATTATATAATAAATCGAAATTTGTGCCGTGTTTTACATGATAAATTTAGACTCATCCATCGTGTAGTTAAATAATTTTTACAGCCTCTTGCTAAATACACGCACACCGTAGACCCATGCAGAATGGCTACAGCTTACTGTGTAAAATGCAGAGCAAAAAGGGAGATAAAAGATCCTAAAGTAACAAAGCTAAAGAATGGACGCCCTGCCGTAAAAGGCGTTTGTCCAAAGTGTGGAACCAACGTTTTCAGAATCGGCAAACTCGATTAGTAAAGCTAATCACTCTTTCTTTTTGACTTAAGCTCATATAATAGAGCGCCTCTATGCTCAACATTGACAAAAGCGGACTATGAAAAGCTACTAAAAAGAATTCAAGATAGGATTACCTCAAAAAAGCCTAGCGGTGAAAGGTTTGAGCTACCAGCCCCGGATGTGATGTGGGAGGGACAGAGAACAATTCTGAGAAACTTTATGGACTTTGCAAAAGCTTTGAGGCGTGACCCAGATAAAGTTTTGCAGTACCTCTCAAAGGAGTTCGCAACACCCGCAGAACGGAGCGGCGAAAAGGCAATATTTGTTGGAAGAAGGGAACCGCACGACTTTGTGAACCTGTTTGAAATTTACGTAAAAGACTATCTTGAATGCCCCACCTGCAAGAGCCCAGACACGAAAATCGAAAAAGAAAATAGGATTTCATTTCTTGTATGTGAGGCATGCGGAGCAAAATCGTCACTGAAAGGTAAATACGCATAATGAGATTTTTCATCCGCACATCAAATTACCAAAACAGCAAGATGCTAAACATCTGTGACGAAGACCTTCTGGGAAAGGTTTTGCAAAAAGACAACCTTCAGATGAACATCAGCAAAAACTATTACGGACAGCGACTTGTGGAAAAAGACGAAGCTGAAAAGCTGATGAAGAACAGTTCAATTCTGAACATGGTAGGAAAAGAAACAATTGAGATGTCAATCAATCTAAAAATTGGTTCAAAACAGGGGGTCAAGATAATCGATGATGTCCCATTCTTGATTGTTTTCAAAATGTAAATCATCACAATTATATACAAAAATTTCTCTCATTCAATAATTGGGAAAAAGAAAAGTTCTAAGTGAAAGTGAGCTAAAAGACATCCAGCTACCAGAACAGGGTGAGCTGCTGGGCAGAGTCATCAAACTTTTAGGAAGTGATCAGGTACTCGTAAAATGTACAGATGGTAAAACACGACGTGGAAGAATCAGAGGAAAGCTCAAGCGCCGCATCTGGATTCGTGATAATGATGTTGTGATCATAGCTCCTTGGGAATTCAAGCAAGACGACAGAGGAGATATAACTTGGCGATTTACTTTAGCCCAGGTAGACTGGTTAAAAAATAATGATTACCTCCCAAAAGATTTCTAACTTGCACACCTTTCTTTAATGTACATGTCACCTGATGACGAAACCGATCTGATGAATGAAGATCTTGGTGAAGAATTTGAAAAAATCTTTCCGAAATCAAAACGTAAGAGTCTCAAAGATGGATTCAAAAAAGACAAAGTTGTCAACCAAGTCCTTGACAAATCCACAATGCTTACAATGTATCAGATGATAAATTCAAAGATAATTTCTTTTGTAAACGGAATTGTCAGCTCTGGAAAAGAATCGGTTTTGTTTTGGGCAGTTGATGAACAGGGAAGAGACGTTGCATTAAAGGTATACCTAGTTGCAACATCGAGCTTCAAAAAACGCGCACAGTACATACTTGGTGACCCACGGTTTTCACGCCTCAAGCACGGAACAAGAAACATGGTTTATCTGTGGGCAAAAAAAGAATTCAAAAACCTCCAGCAATGTGCAAAAAACAATCTTCCTGTAGTCAAACCACTTTACGTAGACAAAAACGTCCTAGCTTTGGAATTTGTAGGCAAAAACGGTGTACCGGCACCAACACTACATGAGATCGAAGTCGACGAAAACGACTACAAACAAACGATTCAGATTATCAAAAGGCTTTACAAAGAGGCAAATCTAGTACACGGCGATCTCTCGGAATATAACATTTTTAAAACAGAAAAGGGGCTTGTTCTATTTGATCTAGGCTCTGCTGTTGACACAATGCACCCAAACGCTCAAAACTTCCTGGAAAGAGATATAAAAAATATGTCATACTTCTTTGCAAAACGAGGCCTAACCGTTGAAAACCCGGCTGACGTCTTGGTAAAAGTAATATCATGAGCTTTGAAAAAATAATTAGAATACCTGTAGACCGCGTAGGTGCCCTTATTGGGAAATCAGGTAGGGTTAAATCGCAAATTGAGAAAAGTTGTTTTGTTAAAATAACCATTGATAGCGAGACGGGCGAAATTGAAATAACAAGCGATGGGACAATCAATCAGATTCAGCCCTTCAAAGCTGTCGAAATTGTAACAGCAATTGGTCGAGGTTTTTCACCACAAAATGCAATGAAGCTGTTGAGTGAAGAAAATTTATTGCACGTAATAGATCTACGCGATTTTGCTGGCAAATCACCTCAACAAATTGAAAGGATAAAAGGAAGAATAATTGGAGAGGGAGGTAGAGCGAGGGAAAACATGGAAAATCTTACTAATACTAGCATCTGTGTTTATGGCAAAACGGTTTCAATAATTGGCGAGACAATGCAGATCAAATTAGCAATATCTGCAATCTCATCAATATCGACTGGAAGTAAACATGGCGCAGTTTATGGCAGGCTTGAAGCAACGCGTCGAAAGCAAAAACTAGACAGATTACAGTTGTGGGAAAAAGACGATGGCACTTAAGGAAACATTCAGTCAGATATCCCCAAGCGAGTTCTTTTATCGAAACAGAGACCTTGCTGGTTTTAGCAATCCCACACGCTCACTATACACAGCAGTAAGGGAGTTTGTGGAAAACGCACTTGATGCATGCGACCAGCAGGGGATATTGCCAGATGTTCAACTCATACTCAAGGCCGTAGACCCGGAAAAGCCA
>CAZLSK010000084.1:0-6373 GCA_964562075.1 uncultured Candidatus Nitrosotenuis sp. | reverse complement strand
TTACAAGATTATCAAAGATCCTTTTTGCAGTCTCATAGCTGGGCTGGCTTCGACCTGATTCTATCTGGTTTATCATAGAGGTACTGACCCCTGCCAGCCTTGCTAGCTCTTTTTGTGTTATGCCAAGCTTAAGCCGCGCCTGCTTTATGCTGTCGAGTCGAGGAAGCATGACTCTGTTTCACAGAATACTCCTATGAAGTTTCCTTTAATGGTAGCTTGTTGGAAAATTCAAGGTTGCAAAGATGTCATTCATGACCAAGTCAGTGTGGTCTGCATATTTTTCAGCAGATATCAATATGACATACTTGTCTTGCAGTGGAATAGCAATTCTTGCTACTTTTTCATGCATTGTTAGACTAAACATTGTCTTGCCAAATTTTTTGTCATGTAGTTTTCGATTAAAGTATCTGGCAGTAGCTTGAATTAAGGCGGCCTGACCTTCCGTTTGTGATGTCAGTGATTTTTTACCACTTCGATGCTCTGAGCATAAGATCGTCCCGTCATCTTGACAGATTGATGCAGACCTTATTCTAGAATCGGTTTCAAGTATTTTTGTGCAGATGTCTTTTGCTGTGCTATCTGAGAGAGAGTGTGATGACAATTGATATTTAATCATGAAAAATATTCAAAATCTCTAGTCTGTTCCAAATAAACGAACAAGACTTCAAGCTCGCTATCTACAATACAACTTAGATAATGTACAACAAACACAATGTTCTTTATGCATTTAACTAGGCGGGCACCATTTCTATTTTTGATTTGCTGAATTTGCTAACCGTGTATCTTATCTTGTCATCGCCTTCAGGCATAGGATTTGCACATTTTCCGCAAATAGGCATTATGATCTCAGCGTCATACTCTATCTCACCAATGAATCTGTCACATTTGTAGCAATGCACCTGTTTTGTGTCATAGATATTCAAATCTGTAACATCTCCATTTTTTGCGGAATCGCGCTTGAAAGGTAGATCTTACTTAGCTGGCCAGCATTGTTGATGATCTCTTTGTCATCGGCTTTATTACTTGCAACGATGACAGCAATTTTATCTTCATCTAGACGCTGGCAGAAGAATTTTGATTTTTCTCTTTTAATTATGCAGAATTGTACTTTGCCAAAGTCTTCGTTCTGATCATCCTGCATAGAGAATTGCAACGCAAGCTGCATAAAGAGAACATCTCTCTTTTCCTTTGAAATGTTTAGTTCATTTTTACCAAAACTGTCTACCATTCTTCCTCTCTTGTTGATGACAATGAATGATCCTATGCCTGCCCTGCCCATCTGTTTTTCTAATCTTTGCACACTGTTCATCATGACAGATGGCATATTGCATCTGTGTGGTAATACTGTTTAATAAAAGGGATCAGTTCTTGCACAAATACATGTTTAATTTCTCATAGAAAAATGTACAACTAAAAACTTTAAGATGATCATTTCAGTTTCTAAAACAATGTTCTAGCAAAATCTTCTAGTATAATGTTCATACGATAGTGAATTGTTAAACACTGTTCATTTTCTCTCATCAATCACATGACGTAATGCAGCAATGTGTGCAGGATTTGTCCCACAACAACCACCAATTATTCGAATCTTTTTGTATTTTGAGATAAAATCCTTTAGAGCATCGGCCATTTTTTCTGGTGTCATCTTGTATACTGCACGTCCTCCCTCGTTTTCTGGCATGCCAGCGTTTGGCACAACAAGTAAGCTCAAATCATTTTGTTCATCAAGCCAGCGTACACTAGATGTCATCTCAATTGGGCCAGTGGAGCAGTTGAGACCAAATACATCGATTCCCATCTCTGATATGGTAGTGTATGCAGCCTGGACATTGGTACCCAAAAGCATCTTGCCATACTGATCAAGTGTTACGTTTGCAATAAGTGGAACTTTTTTACCAAGCTTTTTCATTGCATCTTGCGATCCCTCTATTGCTAGCTTGACCTCAAGTATGTCTTGGCTTGTCTCTATTAGCAACGCATCGACACCGCCTTTGATGAGCCCTTCTGCCTGAAGCCTGTATGCTTCTCTTATCTCCGCAAGTGGTTTTTGTCCCAAGTCTGGATCGTTTGAGCTAGGCAAAAATCCCGTCGGACCCATGCTGCCAACTACATATCTTGGCTTGTCGGAAAACTCTGATGCAGTTTCTACTGCTAGCTCGGCAATTTTTTTGTTGATCTCAACCGTTCTGTCACCGTAGCCGTACTCATCAAGCTTGAGCTTGTTTGAACCAAAGGAGTTTGTCTCTATGCAGTCAGCACCTGCCTCCAAGTAACTGTGGTGAATTTTTTTAATCCACTCTGGATGTGTGAGAATAAGACCGTCATTAAATCCGTCTTTGCCATCGGGAAAATCCTCTGGTTTTGGATTGAACTTTTGAATCTCGGTGCCCATTGCACCATCAAATAACAAAATTCTTTCAGCTAATGCCTCAAGAAAGCCTTGCTTCATGGAATATCAAAATCTATTTTCTTTTTAATCCTTTAATCTTGGTAAGAGCCTTTAGTGCCGCCTCAAAATCGTTTGGCGAAGTTATGAGTATGTCCTTTGTGGATTTGTAAATCTCAGAGATAAAGTCGAGGACGTTTTCCTCATATTTACCAAAATCAATGCCCAACATAGCTGCCGATTTTAAGTTGTTCTGCGAGGGAATCATTATGCATGGAATAATTCTGAATCCTTGTGGCTTGAGTCTGTCCACAATTCGAACGACTTGATCAGGTGACTGGATCACCTGCGTAATGAATCCTGTTGGCTCGGCGTCTATCTTTTTTTGAATTTTATCAAAGTTTGGCTTTGCTGAAATGGAAAGGAAAAAGTCCAGATTTTTACCAAATCCTAGTTCTTTAAAGTACTTAACAATCTGGCTTGGTACTAGCTTTGAATCCTTTGGACCTGCGGGGGGCTCATCGCCCTTTAGAACCAGCAGTCCGTCAAGACCCAATAGTATTGCATCATACACAGACTGGGTAAGTGCAGTAATGTTTCTGTCCCGTACACGGAGGCTTGCTGTGATGTCAATTTTGAGTCCGTTATTTCGAATCATAGCACCAGTAGTTATTGGAGAGATCCTCGGCACGCCGAGCACTGAGTCTGTCAGATGGATCCCGTCGCAGATCTTGCTGATGCGAATTATTCTCTTTTCTACTCTATCAAGTGAGCTACGGACCTCCTTGTGTGATAGTACCTTATTTTGAATTACCTTTGGCGGGTTAATCTCGTATCTTACGGTCATTTGTAAATTCTCTAACCTGCTTGTTTATAATGCCACTGCGAAAAAACAACCAGAATTTTGGGTAGATAGTTTGCAGTCCAAAGGATAATTCAATAATGCGATTATGTACTCTTTACTTGTTGAGCATAGAGCGAGTCAAAAAACTACTTTCATCAGATATAGTCCCACACCTAGATGACAAGAACACAAAACATGCTGCAGTTCTGGTTGTGATATATGGGACCGAGCTCAAAATAATCATGACTCAAAAACCAAAAACTTTACCGCAACACGCAGGCGAGGTATCGTTTCCAGGGGGCAAGCTAGCAGAGGTTGACGAGGATCTGCTAGAGACGGCACTCAGAGAAACAAAAGAAGAAATTGCACTTGAAGTACTGCGAGAGAATGTCATAGGCCAGCTAAGGCCTGTCCAAACAAGGAACTCTGGGTTCACCATTGTGCCATTTGTTGCACTGCTTGATGAGATTCCGCAATTGTATCCAAACGCCGAGGTCGAAGAAATACTACACATCCCCATAATGCGGCTTCTCAAAACTTTGGAAATAGACACGGATGAAAATCACAGGGCGTTCTTTGAAACCTACGTTACAACATTTGGTGACAAGGTAATTTGGGGCGCATCTGCAAGAATTCTAAAACAGATGTATGATATTTTCAAAGAAAATAATATTCTCTAACCGTCAAATCTTGCAAACCCCCGAGATTCATTTAAAAAGAGGGTCTATTGCCTCCACTTTTATGGCTGCACGCAAGTCTTCTGCACGAAAAATAAGACTGATGAAAAAGAAAAAGCAAAATTCAGCAGTACCTGCTTGGATTATTCTAAAGACTAAACGACATGTCAGATCCAATCCACAGCGAAGGCAATGGCGGCAGACCGACGTGGAGGTAGGATAAATTGTCTCAAGAAGCAGAACGCGTTTACACAATTAATCTGGGCAAGGTTTGGCTCTCACCAAACAACCAGAGGGCAAAACGTGCGATCAACATGATTCGAGAGTTCGCTACTCACCACATGAAGACAGAACAGATCAAAATCGACCAAGACCTAAGCCAGACGGTTTGGAGCCATGGTATCCGTAGTCCGCCAAGAAAGATCCGCGTCAAGATGGCAAAGACAGACGAAGGCTATGTTCTAGTCTCGCCATATGAAGAGGAAGAAAAAGCAAAGGCAGAAGAAAAAGCAAAGGAAACCAAGGCCAAAAAGAAAACCGAAAAAGAAATGGAAGAAAAAATCGAGGAAAAAATAGAAGAAAAGGTTGAGGAAAAAGACGAAGAAAAGGAAGCCAAAGAAATCAAAAAAGAAATCCTAGAGCCAAAGAAAGAAGAAAAACCAAAGAAGGAGGTAAAGCCACAAAAAGAAAAAGCAAAGGAACCTAAACCGAAAAAGGAAGAAGCTAAACCAAAGAAAGAAGAAAAGCCAAAGAAAGAAACAACAAAAAAAGCAGCTACAAAATCAGAAGAAAAAAAATCTAAATAATCTTATTCCAGTTGGTATAACTCAATTCCAGTCTTAATACTTGATTCTGGTGTCTCCCAGTCCAAAGTATTTTCTTGCGGAATCATTCCGAGTGGGTCGTAGCTATCAAACTTGAGCTGGCCTTGCACTGAGGTGACCATGACTACCTGTGACTTGTTCCCCTGTGTAGTCGCAAGGCTTACGCTTGTGTTGTTTTCATTAAAGATTCCACTGAGCGTATTTGTAATCGAGTTAATCTTTCCTATGGAAACATTGTCTGTGCCAAAAACATAAAGCATTGTCTTTTTGACTGCGTTTGGAGGCGCGTCCTCATAAAGCATTTTGATTGAATCACGTAAGGATGCCTCAACATCATTTAGATCCTTGCTTGTTGAAAGAACATTTAGCTCATCAGAAATGGAAGAAGTACTAAGTGAGTTGACAACATACCCGATTGCGTGGTTGGCAATCTTGTAGCAATTATTCAAGGTAAGATCTGGATTACTTTCAAGGAGTGCATCATTATCAATTACGATTGTAGAATCTGAGCTTGCACGAAGTCTTTTTAGCGTAACACCTGACAAAAAGAGTCGCTCCTTTTCGAACCTAAACGGCATGATTGCAAACGACAAAACCTTTTTGCCTTCTTCTTTTGCTGCTGTGGCAACAAGTGGAGATATAGCAGTTCCTGCCTTACCTGCAAGGTTTGCAAAGATGATTACGGTTGAATAGTCAGAAATCTTTCCTCTGATTTTGTCCATGGACTTTTGGGTCTGGGCACGAATAAGATACGCTGAAGGATTTACGTAGGACTCGGTATGGATTTTGATGTCGTCTTCTGAGCCCAGATCGTTGCTATCATGGGAAATGACCACATAGTCGGCGCCAATTGTTTTGTGTGCCTGAGAGGCAAGTTTTGCGCCTGCCCCGCCTATTCCGACTAAAAGAACGGGCTCCACAAAGTCCATGTATTCGTCTTGCAAAATAGAATAAAAAACCTTCTTACTTAATTTTGATCCAAGCTTCGATCTAAAAGTTTTAGCTTACCGTCTTTCCGTAAAGGCCGTGATTTGCTGCACGAGTTATTCTAACACATCTTTTTTGTCCTATTGTTATTGGCTCGTCTACAAAGATAGACTTGTATGCAAAGTTTCTGCCACGTACGGCGTCATCGGTTTGCTCATTGAATAAAACCTCGCCTTCCCAGCCAATCCATCGTTGGTTGTTTTCAAGCGCTATCTTGTTCATAATCTCAAAGACAGTCTTGCTCCGTTTCTTTACCTCCGAGTCATCAAGCTGCACCATCTCTGCCGCCTTTGTTCCGGGCCTTTGGCTGTACTTTGAAAGATTCACGACATCAGGTCTTGTCTCCTTTAGGAGCTCGACTGTTTTTTCAAAGTCTTGCTGTGTCTCTGAAGGAAAACCAACGATTACGTCGGTAGAAATTGTAAATTTTTCAAATTTTTGCCTGAATTTTTTTACCACATCACGGAAGGTTTTGGATGTGTGGCCACGTTTCATCTCATTTAGGACATGATCGCTTCCTGATTGGACAGGGACATGGAGAAATTTGTAGACCTTGGGGCTTTCAAACGACCTCAGAAGACCGTTTTTAATCCTTGGCATATACATTGGGTTCATCATCCCTACCCGAATCATGAACTCTCTTGGTATCTCGATT
>CAZLSK010000083.1:0-6476 GCA_964562075.1 uncultured Candidatus Nitrosotenuis sp. | reverse complement strand
AATATTTTTCATAATTCCAAAGTTTTTCATTTCCTGTGTTTGTCAAGGTAAAATTGACATACTGGCTTCCTGCTGCTGCTGTGATACCATCAATTGTCATGTTTGTCTGGAAGATGGCTCTTTGAATATCTGCATTATCAGTTCTTGATGAATTAATATCAAAAACCTGCCCAGTCAGAGAAAATACGATTGAAAAGATGGCAAGTATCGTTATACAAATTATGCCACCAGCTACCGCTACACTTAGTCCCATATTCCATTTTTGTTAATTTGGCAGAGAATCTATGACATAGTTTATTCGATTCAAACAAACACAGAATAATGGGCAAAAGCCCGGGGATTCGCACGTCCCAAGCTTTTGCTCATTTCCGTTAAAAACGGTATGTCTAATCCGTGCGTGTTTTATGTACTTCAAGTAAATTAGCCTTGCTTAGGATTCCAATGATCCTATCCTACAAAATTGATAAAAAGGAGATGGCTTATCGCTTCTTTTTCTTTTGTCCAGGCTTGTTCTGTCCAGGGGTTCTGTGAAGCAGGAATCTTTTCTTAAAGTTGCTCTTGTTTCTAAGAATCGAGATCGTTCCTACATGTGGTCGTCCTTCGACCTTTGGTGTCTGGCCCTTTACCTTGCCTGCCTTTGTAATCGATCCGTGAGTTGCCATGTATAACCTCCTTTAGAGTCTGAATTTATTTGTTTTACCAGTATTTTGCCTTGATTGTCTCAATTACCTTTTCGTGCTCTTTGCCCTTTCTTCTTGCGAATTTCTCCATTGCAGCAAGAGGAACTCCTCCAAGGGAGCGCGCAAGCATGTTAAAGAACTTTCTCTGCATTGCAGTCTGGCTGGTGCCCGTCTTTGTCATGAATTTTTGTATGCCGTACTTGAAGTTGTGCTGCCAGGTCTTGTACATTACACCAAGCTGAGCCGGGTTCATCTCGTTGCCAATGTTAAAGAACTCGGATTTTTCCAAAAGTCCAATTGGCACAAAGGTTAGCGGTGTCGTAGTAAACATAGAGTTTGGCTGCTCTCGCTCAAGCTCGCTGATAAGCTGAATTGTTTCCCACGAGTCCTCAGGGGTCTCGTCGTTGTCAAGTCCCATGATAAGAGTAAACGCCGGAACCCAATAATTCTCATTTAGTGTCTTTACTCCCTCCTTTACGACCCAGTGCCATTCTTCTGGAGTAAACGGAGCAAGTTTTCTGTCGGCGTATTTCTCAATTAACCTTAGGCTTCCTGTCTCAAAGCCACACTGGATTCCGATTAGGTTTGATGCTCCAGACCCGATTATCCTAGAAATGTTTGGAATCAGCTTTTCGTCTGCAATTGCGCCAGCAAGCGTTCCGTGTGTCGGGTTGGTGTGGGTGATTCCAGTTGACATTACTGCCGTAAACAACTCTTCAAGTGCTTCGCGGTTTGGCTCCATCTGCTTGCTTGTTCGCGGATCCATTCCGTAGACAAAAATGTCGTCGCTGTGAATCCATGCATTTGTGAGTCCGCCCTTTTTCATGTTTACCTCGATTTCCTTTTTTACCTTCTCAGGTGGATAGTACCTCAGTGCCCTGAGTGTAACGTCGCAGAACTTGCAGCCCCGTCCGCACCCTCGCATCACCTCAATCATTCCGTGCATCGATGGCTCTACTATCTCTGGAATTTCGTCGATTTCCGGCCTGTCCCAAAAGTTTACAAATCTTCCGTAAATGGTTCTATCTCCGCGCTTGAACTCTTTGATGTCGACTTTGAAATCGCTTCTTTTTCTAAATGGATTCATGTTCTCAAATTCGCCATTAATCAAATAATTGAAAAACCTGCCAGCATGCCCGTCTATTTCTGGTGCGATGCCGCCAAGCTCCCCTTCCAGTATTGCATACAAATCAAGCTCCTCGATTTTTTCTGGGTCATAGTTGTACTGCCAGGTTCCTGATGCGCCCGAAATTACTTTGGCCTTGCTTCCGTTTTTCTTTTTTGCCTCGTTGATTTTTTTGTGGAGGTAAATGTTATAGTACTCGTCGTATGAGATCTGCTTTCTTCCATAGGTAAATGTCATGGTGACTGGGCCCATCCCAAGTGGGTCCATCTCGTATGTTCCAACGACCTCGGTCTCAGGTCCGATGAACTTGTCAACATGGTCGGGGTGTGCAACAACGACGTCCTTACGCTCAAAGCCATCGCGTAAAAGACCAGCTTCTACTTTTCGAAGACCATATGGAGCATAGCTTGCAACACCGTTGTTGTGCGGAATCGTGTTGCAGATAAAATCAAAGAGAACTTTTGGAGTCACTTGGTACTTGAGGATCTTGTACCAAAAGCTGTTGTGGTCCCGGTGCGGGTCAAGAGCTGGCGCGCAGCCAAAAAACGTTGCCAGAGATATCCCACGATAGTTTGACATTAGCGTACGATCTGCCGTAAGTACGATCTTTGGGTGTGCCATGTACCTGACGCGTCTGATTTTTTATTTATTTTAAACCTTTAGGTATTTTTACGCTCATAAGTTGGTCCTTTTTGGCACTAGTAGTTTTCGAAAATCCCTGCCTTGCTTCTGTGCGTGTGCCCAAACTCCTTTGATTTTTGCAAAAACGTACCATCAAAGACTGTTCCGTCATGGCAAACAAGGACTTCGTCCATGCAACAGCTGCCGCAGATTCCTATTCCGCACTTCATCATTCGCTCAAGGCTTGCCTGCACAAAGATCTTTTTTGAATTTGCAAGCTGTACTATTTTGTACATCATGACTTCCGGCCCACATGTGTAGATTGCATCAAACTTTTCGCTTGAAAGCAGTTTTTCTAAGACATCGGTGACAAGTCCCTTTTGTCCATAAGAGCCGTCTTCTGTGGTAACTATTACTCTGTGTTTGTTTTTTGCCAAGATCCTGTTTGTAAGATCCTCAAAGAAGACCTCTTGTTTTGTTATAGAGCCCATCAAAATTGTCACATCATTGCTTGGCTTTGCAAATTTTGCAAGACGCATCAGTGGAACAAGCCCTGTTCCACCACCCACCAGCAGAATTCTGCCATCCTTGATTTCAAAAGAGTTGCCGTATGGTCCGCGCACTCCGATTTGCTGTCCTACCTTAAGATCATACATGGCGGTGGATGACTCGCCGCGCTTTCTTACCGTGAATGCTGCCTTGCCCTTTTGTTCAGTTATCATCACACTCATTGGGAGCTCATTTACGCCTGGAATCCATACCATTGCGAATTGTCCCGGCAGAACATCGGCAAGCTTTTCATCAGAAATCACCAAGGTTCGCACCGTCGGCGTCTCATCGATTACCTTTTCGATTGTCCTAATTGATGGTGTGTTAGAAACGCTTTGCAAGTCCTACCATCTCCGAGATTTTTAAGAATCCTTTTCTTTTCATATAGTTGGTCATGCCGTCGTTTATTTCCGAAAACACATCAAGCCATTTGTCACCAATTGCGCTTCCAACCTGTACTGCGGATGCACCGGCCAAGATGAACTCGACTGCGTCCTCCCATCCGTACACCCCACCACAACCAATCACTGGAATGTTGTATTTTGATGCAATTTCGTAGACACATCTTACCGCTACTGGTTTTATTGCTGCACCAGACAGTCCCCCAATCTTGTGGCTCAAAATTGGTCGTTGTGTTTCTACATCGATTCCCATAGCCCTAATTGTGTTGATTGCTGTGATTGCATCCGCCCCTCCATCTATTGCAGCACCAACGGTGTCAAGATAGTCGGTTGACCCAAGCCCTACCTTTGCAATGACTGGAACTTTGGTTATCGATTTTATTTTCTTTACAATTTTTGTGACCAACACCGGATCATCGCCCACCTCCAACCCCACCTTTTCCACATGGGGGCACGACAGGTTTAGCTCAAACGCAACAACCTTTACACCTTCAAACTGTTTTATCATGAATTCAAATTCTTCTTCGGTTGAGCCGACAAGGCTTACAATTATTGGAACCTCGTTGTTTGGTGAGATCATTTTTGCAAAATATGGTGCACCTGGATTTGAGAGGCCGACTGCATTGAGATAACCACCCCTGATGCCGACAATTGTCGGATTTGGGTATCCATCCCAAGGTTCCTTGCTTAACGATTTTGTGACTACTGCACCTGCCCCGCTTTTGTAAATTCTCCCAAAGACCTCAAGCGATATGCCCAAGATGCCTGAGGCCAACATTGCAGGTCTCTGCAATGAGATTGGCCCAATCGAGACAGAAAGGTCTGGCTTCACTTGATTGACTTGATTTTGTTGTCATATAATGTTTGATTTGAGTAAATCCGATTGTTAGCTTTTTTAGGAGGATGGTGAGAGATTGCTGTATGTATTTTGTTGTTCTAACTGAGCTTGGCATTGCAGTTTTGGATGATGACAAAGTCATCAAGTCATTTACTTTTGACCAGCCGGCTTCTGATTTTGTCAAGGTAAAAGTCGGCCAGCTCAGACTTGGTTCGTTAGTGGATTTTCTTCAAAACACAAACGCAGCTTATGCCGTAAGCGACGAGTCGCTGCTAAAGGCGCTCAAAAAGGAATCTCTCGACGTTCAGATAATTGATGAAAAACAGATGGATAAGATCCAGTCAAACAAACCGCAACTTCTAGTTGATTGCGGATTTGCAAAAAACCAAGCAGATGCCATGAGCAAGCTAAGAGACTTTGCGCTCCAGCTTTCAGCTGCTAGAGTAACTGAGATATCGCAAAGTCCAGACCTTCACATAATCCAGTCCATAAAGGCACTTGATGAAATCGACGTGATGATAAACGGCCTCTCATCAAGGCTTCGCGAGTGGTACGGCCTTCATTTTCCTGAGCTAGACAACATAATTGACAGCATCAACGGTTATGCGCAGATTGTTTTGGCTGGAAAGCGAAACATGTTTTCAAAACAGGTTTACGAGGATGCCGGATTTCCAGAAAACAAAGTCGAGATGTTATCTGTCATCCAAGACAAAAGCAAGGGTGGCGACATCTCCGATCAAAACCTTGTGATTGTGCAATCGATTGCAAAGCAGATTCTGGAAATGTTACAGATAAGAAAGGAAATTGAAACTCACATTGAAAACGAAATGAAAACTATTGCACCAAATCTTGCAACCATTTTGGGGACTGCAGTAGGTGCAAGAATTCTTGCAAAGGCTGGAAGTCTCAAAAAGCTAGCCTCGCTACCGGCAAGCACAATTCAGATCCTTGGGGCAGAAAAGGCACTCTTTAGATCACTGAAAACAGGCACCCAACCACCAAAACACGGAATCCTGTTTCAGCATCCAATAGTTCATGCCGCACCAAAATGGCAGCGCGGAAAGATGGCGCGGGCAATAGCATCAAAGGCAGCAATTGCAGCAAGGGTAGATGTGTATGGCGGCGGTCTCAACCAGACCTTGCTTGAAAAGCTGAACGTCCGAGTAACAGAGATTGGAGAAAAATACAAAGAACCAACACAAAGACCAATTCCACCACAACGAATGGAAAGGAGAAGGGAAGAATTCAGGCCAAGGGGCGGATTCAAACCACGAGGTCCCCGCAGGGAATTTAGGTCGGAGACACGAAAGCGAAAAAAGTTTGGCAAAAGAAGATAGTGACGTATTTTGGCTGACAGTGGACGGCCAAAAAAGACTAGCAACAATAAACTACATTGAAGGAAACCAGGTCTATGGAGAAAAGCTGTGCAAAAAAAGTGGCATCGAGTATCGCATCTGGGATCCCTTCAGGAGCAAGCTTGCAGCAGCTCTGACAATTGGACTAGAGGTATTTCCAATAAAGGATGGAAGTAGGGTGCTATACCTTGGTGCCTCTACCGGCACGACTGTAAGTCATGTCTCCGATATTGTCGGGCATAAGGGAATAATTTTTGCAGTAGAGCACGCAAGCAGGGTTGCGCGCGATTTTTTGGATCGTGTTGCGAATTTGAGGAAAAACATAGTTCCGATTTTGCAGGATGCGAGACACCCAAAGCAGTACTTTTCAGTTTATGGCAAAGTTGATGTTGTATACTCTGATATTGCGCAACCAGACCAGACAGAGATAGCGATAACAAACTGCGAGATGTTCCTAAAGGATGGTGGCTATTTGTTTTTGGTGATAAAGACTCGTAGCATTGACGTCACAAAGTCGCCAAAAAAGATCATAGAAAATGAGATAAAAAAATTGCAATCCAGCTTTTCTGTTATCCAAAACATTGATCTGCAACCGTACGACAAAGACCATGCAATGGTGATTGCAAGGTATCACGCCACGGCATAATTTTTTATAACCAGCTTTACCGGCGCCCAGCTTTTGCGCACAAAATCAGGCATCTGGCCATGGTTGCTGAACCAATCCCTGACAAACCGCACGGTCTTTGCATCAGACGGATAGCCGCTGCCAACCTCAAATCCATTGTTGAGCCTTGCAATTGCCCTGTCACGAGTCACCTTGGCAATAATCGAGGCAGCAGATACTACCAAAAACCTGCTGTCAGCATGGTGGTATGACATGACTTTACCAGTATTTGCAAGCTCTGT
>CAZLSK010000082.1:0-6483 GCA_964562075.1 uncultured Candidatus Nitrosotenuis sp. | reverse complement strand
AAATAAAATTAGTAAAATTTTTGTCTTTGATGCAGAAAGGCCGGTCGGAATAATTACTGACAAGGACATCATAAGATTCCTTTATGTGGACAAAAGCGGAAGAAAACTAAACGACGTTTATGCTGCCGAGATAATGAACAGCATTTGTTTTGTGTTTGATAAGATGTTTTGCACACATGCTGCACAAATGATGGTAATCAACAGAATAAGCACGCTCGGAGTTGGCTCAAAAGAGAGCCTTGAAGGCATAATCACAAAAACCGATCTGCTCAGGTACTACATCAACAATGTTGATGACAAAAGAAAGGCATCTGATTACATGACTGTGAGTTATTTTTCCGCCAGCATAAACGAGAAACTCTATGAGATCATAAAAAAGATGATAATTTACAACATATCAAGAATGGTAATAACTGACGACAAAAACATTCCAGTAGGCATAATCACAAACGGTGATATTTTCAAAATAACCATGGCAACAAACAACATGGACATTGTCCAATCTGGTCTAAGCAACTATACCGAACGTGACGGCCTATGGTCAGCTACAGGTTTTGTCGGATCCCAGCTTGCAGGTGAAGCAATGACTGAGGGAATCATTACGATTGACGCAGACACCGGCATAAAGACTGCTGCAAAAATCATACTCGACAAAAGAATAGACTGCTTAGGAATCAGCAGCAACAACGGCGAACTGGTAGGACTAATCAATAAAACAAACATCCTATACGCCCTTGCAAATGCTACGGAGGGAATACAATGAGTGAACCTTGGGGTCCTCGCATATTGATTGTTGATGATTCGCCATTTACAAGGAAAGCAATAAGAAACATAATCGAGGCAAACAGGCTATCAACCAACATCCTCGAGGCTGCCGACGGCGTAGAAGCCGTACTAAAATACAAGGAGTTCAAGCCGGGCCTTGTAACTATGGATATTTTGATGCCAAAGGCAGATGGAATTCAGGCACTACGCGCAATCAAAAAGATAGACCCTGGCGCCAGAGTGATCATGATCTCGTCTACATCAAAGAGCTTCATAGTTCAGGATGCTATGAGGGCTGGCGCCATAGACTACATTGTAAAGCCATTCGACCAAGCCCAGATAGCAATCGCACTAAGCAAGCACGCAAGATAACAATACCAAATTTTTTAACATTAAAGTTGGATTAACCAGAATCTGCTTTTTCGTCATCACTTGATTCAAGTGCAGAAATCTGCTTTTCGAAGATCCTTTGCAGTTTTTTCAGCTCATCGACTTTGAGCTTTTGTTTGTCAAAGTGAGCATTGGTCTGTTGGATATATTCGCTGGTCTCTTCTGCGACGTTTAACAGTTCGCCTATCTTCTCATTTAGAATCTCATCTGGTGATTGTGAGCCTTCGCCTACCTCCTTTAGATAGAGTATTCTCCTTGGATTTAGTATGTCCTCAAACTCGGGAATCTTTGGACCAGTCTCAGTGATGTATTTGTGATCATTATTGTCAAAACGCGTCAAGCGCTTAAAATGGTCTTTTGTCTTTTTGTCTAGGTATCTTCGAACCAAGTCTATTGACTGTTAAGTGATAAGCTATACTAATCCTAGTGTGTATCATATGCACAAACAATTTTGCATTTCTCATAACTGAATAACCTGATTTGTTCCTAGAGCGTAGCATCAATCGTTTATAAATGGACAAAATGGACTCTAGTCATGGGTGGAGCAAAAAAGAAATCTGCTGCGCAAATGGAAAAATCGCAAGAAGGTGAGAAGTCCAAAAAGGAAGGACAAGAAAAAAAGAAGGACAAAAAACAAGAAAAAAGCGAACGAAAGGCAGAGATCACGGTACTCGTAAATGAGGACCAAGCACTAAAGCTCCTCAAGTCAAATAATTATCTTACCGTCAATGAGTTAGCAAGACAGACTGGTGTAAAGATTTCTGCAGCAAACGCATGCCTTGTCAATTTAGTAAAGAAAGGCTCGGCAAAGCGGGCAGGCGGATTTAGTGGTCACTGGATTTATCAACCAATTGGCTGATAAAGTGCGATAACATCACCTGCTTTTACATTGGTTAACGAATCAATATTTGACAATAATTTGCCAATAGGCGTCATCGCTTTTGATGATACAACATCTGAGAGAAAAAAGCAGATGCTCCCTCCAGCTGGAGAAAACGCAATGTCGCCTTTTTTGAATTCTTTTCGTTGCCGCTCAACTCCAGAGCTGATAATGGTTTCAAAATAAATGATGTTTTGTCCAAGAAAATGTGCGTTTCCCTCAAGAGGCAAAGATCGTAAAATGGAGCCAACTGTTTTTGGTGAGAGGTGACGCTTTAACTCACATGATAATTTTGATTTACCTTTTATTTCCACAACAAGGTGTGAGCTTGATACCGAACCGGCACTCATTCTAGAAATTTTTGCTTATGAATATATAACCGTACCAAAGAGTTGATTTTGCTTGTCGGAATCTGAGGAACCTGAGGTAGAAGCTAGTGAAGAAGTAGAGGAAGAACCGGAATTTACAAAACCGGTTACCGAAGAGATCAGTGAAGACACCACCATGGAAGATGCAATAAATGCATACAAGAAGATTTTTGAAACAAAAGAGCTGACGGAAGATGAAAAGGCTGAGCTTGACAAAAAAATCAAGGAGATGGAACAGCGCGAAATAATTGATATTGACCCCGTTCACGAGGCAGTTGAGGTTCCTCTTGCAGGAAAAGGCAAGATTGCAATAGGTCCACCGGTTCTTACAAGGTTTGAAAAGGCAAGAATTTTGGGAGCCAGAGCTCTTCAGCTTTCTCAGGGAGCCCCGACATTCATACAAATCCCACAAACCGCAAGGACATCACTTGACATTGCATTACAAGAACTTGAGGATAGAGCAATACCGATTGTTATTAGACGAAGATTACCAAACAATGATTATCAGAATATACCGCTAGATTATTTTAACTAATGAATGAATCGTCGATAAAATTTAAAAGAACTGCAATTTTGGAAGAGTCGATGATTAGCACGGGGGAGATACAAGCGCACGATCAGGTTTCTCAAGAAACACAACCTTATGTGTACTATGTAAGAGACGAACCGATAATGCAGGCAGCGCTTGATGTTTTTACATTGATCAATAAACACGGCAAAGGAGTTCTCATGGCAAAGGGAAGCTCAATACCAAATGCAGTCGCAATAGCAAACATCATCGTAGAAAAGATGCTTCACCGGGCTTGCTCAATTGAGCACATCCTCCTTGATTCCGAAAATGCAAATGTGTTCGGTAAAAGAATGCTATCAACAATTAAAATTTCGCTTGTAAAAAAGTAATCTAGTATACGCTACCTGGGCCCTTTAGCAGCATATTTTCACATTCTTTGCAGATTGCTTCATCAATGTTTGATTCTAGGTTGTGGTGAATCTCGCAGATTAACAAACTTGATTTTATGTAGTTGCAAAGACTGATGAATTTTGCAAGACTTGATGGTGTGTATGCCATATCGGATGCCAGTCTGTCACTGAGCTCATTTAGCATTTGTGAGACCTGCTCGTCGGATACCAGCTTTTGGATTAATTTTGGATCACCACGTGTGCCGCGGATGTAGTTGCTGATTGCGGCCTGTGTTACGCCAAGCATTTTTGAGATCTCGTCTTCTCTGACGCTGTGCTCCTCGGCAAGTTTTTTTGCCAAAATTGCGCGTAGTGCAGGAATAAGCGTCTTTGATTCAATCTCTGCTGGGAGTAGCAATAATGAAAAATTCTCTTGTAATATATTTAAAGTTAACAATAGCTGAAATGAAATCAAAACCGCAAAACAAAGTTCAGTTAAACTAGCTCAAGCTAATTGAGAATAAACCAAAATTTAATTTGTTTTTGCATAAATGAGATTTGTGCAGGAAACTATCAAACAACTCTATGAAATTATAGAGAAGGCAGCTTTGAGTTGTACAGCTCAGCACCTTTCGTTTTCAGGTGGTTTAGATAGTACAATTCTTGCATATTTGCTAAAAGACAGAAAAATCAACGCAATATCAATTATCTCAAAGGATTTTGTTGCAAATGATCTTACATACTGCCAGCTTGCTGCACAAAAGTTTGGCTTGCCGCTGCAAATCAAGATGTGCGAAACGACGGAGATCTATAATGGCATTGAAGAAACGATAAAAATTCTAAAAAACTTTAATGATATCGAGATTCGTAACAACGTTGTAGTCTATCTTGCCATAGATGAGATAAAAAAGTCTGGCTTTGACAGAATTATAACGGGAGACGGTGCTGATGAGATCTTTGCAGGCTATAGTTTTTTGCTAAATAAAAACAAAGATGAGCTAGAGCGTGACCTCAAAAGAATAGCAAGGATAATGCATTTTCCGTCACAAAAGATTGGAAAATCACTGGGGGTGACTGTAGAGTCACCATTTTGTGACAAGAGCGTAATGGATTTTGCAAAAACCATACCAACAGATCTGTTGGTGCGCCAAGAAAATGACAAAAAATTTGGCAAGTGGATTCTAAGAAAAGCCTTTGAGGACATGATCCCAAAATCAATTGTTTGGAGATCCAAATCCCCAATGCAGGAAGGGGCTGGAACACAAGGGTTGACAGAATTTTTTGAGATCTCGATTCCAGATAATGTCTTTTCTGAGAAGACAAAAAAGATCAAAGAAAAAGACGGAATCACCATCAGAACAAAAGAGTCGCTACAATACTATGAGATTTACCGCAGCAACTTTGAGGCGCCTGTTTTCGATGGTTCTGGCGCACAATGCCCTGACTGCCATTACAAGATTGATGAAGATTCGCGATTTTGTAGAATGTGTGGAAGATTTCCGGTCTAGGCCTTTTTTGCCCACTTTTTTGGCTTTTTTTTGAAGATCCTTCGGCAGCCGTTGCAGCAGAAAAAGTACTTTTTGCTATCATACTCAAAGGTAACCGCCAGACTTTCGTCCATCTCAATTCCGCAAACTGGATCCACGGGCATACCTAGGCCTTGCAATTTTTCTATTTATACTAATGCGTTAATAAAAAAAGCAGTTAATCTCTGACATGCCAGAACCTAAAGTGGTTTGAATTATTTGTTCATCTCAAACACACTATAGAAAATAGTCACTTGGGACATCACAAAATTGTTGGATTTTCATTCAAAAAAACACAGGGGTCTTAATTTTTGGTATAACACTGCCCTCATCACATTTGCTGGAATTGCGATTGCACTAACATGGACTGTAATGAATTCGGGTCTTACCACAAGCGAGGTTGTAAAAGCAACGGTAGAAAAGTCGGTAAAACAATCCGCAAATAATTTGCAAGTCATTGGAAAGATAGCAGGAATTGCCGAAGTGACAAATAACAAAGTAACGGCCACTGCGACGCCAGTTACTGCCACTACCGATGGAGTAGTCGATATGAGTACAGAGGAGGTAATGGTAAGCTATACTCTGATCAAAGATGGCAGCTACAAAATCACTTATGACAACATCTATGCTGGTTATATTGCAGACGAATCGTTTAACTCACTAAGTCAAGCGCTGGTTGCTGCCAAAGAAAGAGGACTCATTAGCGTAAACCCACAAGTAGATCAACAAAAGCCAGACACAACTACTGCCTTTCTTTACTGGGTCATAAACCAAAATTTTGACAGGGCAGTTCAAAACAACGAGATTGCCAGCCTCGTAGTCGTTTATGCCGACAAGGACAGACCGTCGACTGGTGAATATTTGCAGATTCAGGTCCTAGAACATGATGGCGTGATCTTAAATATTGAAAGAACGGTTCCAGACATCTCCACCTCGATTTTAGACATGGGCGGGAAGGTAAAGGGCAAAGACTAGGAAACCAGTTTTTTTACCAAGACTTCAAACTCGGCCTGTTTCATTGGAGGGATTTCCATTATTTCCAAGTTTTCTTCTACATGGTCTGGAGATTTTTGTCCTACAAGTGGCGCCAAAACGCCAGGAGTTGAGCGTATGAACTGCAGACACTTCAGCGATGGCCTGAGCTGACCGAAATCGGGCAAGACACCTGGAGCAAGTAACCTTCCTTGCATTAAAGGCACGCTTGTAAAAGCGCCAATTCCAAGCAATTGAGCTGCCTCAAGTATTGAGAGATTTTTTCCATCTACTGGTTGATTCTTTAACATAAACGCCTGATCATAGTACATGTTGTATGGGAGTTGGATAAACCGGAATCCATGTCTTTTCCCTCCCACTTGATTTGCAATCTGAACTGTTTCGTAAAGAGACAGATATTGTGGGTTTTGGTTTTGGACTCTAAAACACTCCCATGTCGCCATTCCATAATATTGGAGCTTTCCCTCCTTGCGTTTTTGCTCGTAAAGCTCAAAGACATCTTTTAAATTTTTGATGAACTGCTCTTTTGAGATATCCTGAATCTGTCCTTCAACCGCATTGTGCAGATACAAAAGGTCGATGCATTCAAGGTCCAGATTTTTGAGGCTGCGGTCAAGCTGGTCCTCAAGGTACTTGACTGCCATGCAGTGATATCCCGATG
>CAZLSK010000081.1:0-6531 GCA_964562075.1 uncultured Candidatus Nitrosotenuis sp. | reverse complement strand
ATCAGGGTGTGACATCGACGCGCTAGTTGGGCTCTATGACGGAAATCATAAAAGCGCGGTTATCTGTAAGAAGTGACACTCTCCCTTACAATGTGATGAAAATTTCGTCCATTGTTCTTAGCAGAAAATAAAATTCAAAGAACATGCGATAAAAGAGCCTCGCTTCCAATTATCGTGCCATCGAGCGTAACTATCCTCGCAGACGAGACATTCTTGATTTTCTCAACGATTGGAGAGATTGATTTTTTGTATTGCTTCTTTTTTGTCGCATAAAAATACCGATTAAACGACGGTATGATTGTAATTTCCAGCTCGCCGCGGCTTGATGGAAAGAGATTTTCCTTTTTTGTCTTAATTGAGACCCACACACGCTGACCGTTAAGTACAGAGTCCTCATCAAAAAAGACTGGGTGTACATGGCCCATCACTATCTTGTCCACAAGAGAAAAATTCTCAGAAGGCATTGTGTGGCCGTGTGTGAGAAGCGCGTTTTCAAGTATCATGCCAACTGAGCTGATGAGCATGACGCCTTCTGGGACCAGACGTTGGATGTTTGCATCATGGTTTCCCGGGATGACAATGACTTCGATTTGTTTTTGCAGCTCTTGCAAAAATCGCGGCACAGCATCCCACTCGCTTTTTGAGATTCTGTTTATTCCTGCCTTGATGTCGCCCAATAGCACCAAGTCGTCTGGCTTTTGCGAATCGATGATTGTTCGGATCTCCTCGATTGATTCGTTTAGCGTGGTGTTTTTTCCAACAAATATCTTGTTTTGTGCCAAACTGTCCTCAAAACCGATATGAAGGTCGGTTATGACGAGGTGTTTTTTTGTGCCTTCCAAAATTAGTGCGGGCTTGGATGGAACTATCTTTGTTGTCGCCACCAAAGATATAGAATCGAGTTTGCATTAAATTCTTGTGGAAGAGCCAAAAAAGAAAACCGAAGTCATTGTATCAGAAAAAAGAGTAAAACTACATGTGTTTGAGCCAAGCAACCGAAAGATCTGGACTGTGGTAGGGAAGGGCGAGGAGCACTGGCTTGACCCAGAGTTTGATTATTGCTCGTGCCAAGCATATTACTTTGGAAAACTCAAAGGCAAAAAGTCCTGCTACCACCTCGAGTCAGTCAAGATAGCAAAAGAGGAAAACGACATTGAAATTGTAAAATTCTCAGACGAAGAATATGTCGACTTTGTTAAGGGCCTGATTTTGGAGCTGTGAGCTACTCGTTTCGAATCGAGTCTCGTGAGTGGCCCTTGTTTACAATCATCTGTATTATGGCCTCAACCGAATAGTCAATTCCGTGCTCGCTCTCAAAGTGTTCCCGTAGTTTTTTGATTAAGGAGATGCTTTTCCTTCCTTCCAGCTTATAGTCGCACACAAAGCCGTAATCGCTGCATACAAGCTCGATTGTCATCAGCTTAGCAACTTTATGATTTCCTTATAACTTTTTTCCGTAATCCAATTCTGGAAATCTACAACGGGATTGTAAAAAGATCCTCTGTTGCTACGCCCTTCCAAAGACCAATCATTCCTGTCGGCTCGACAGCTTCTACCTTGGTAATCTTTTGGATCTTGATGTGATCCGGATTTGGGGGCATCCAAAGCATTGCCATGTAATCGCCCATTTGACCTACCTTGTTTGGTACTGCAGAAATTATCTTATCTTTTGGAAAACCCTTTGAAGTTAGCGCCTCAACTGACTTTTGTTGCAGGTCCCTTCGTCCGTGAACAAAAAGGTATACGTCCCTTGTTGCATCAATTTGTGACATTTGAAAACAAATGACTTTGAACATAATTCAACGTTTCCAATTCAGCTCAAAAACGGTTAAATTTACACTAAAAAAAGCAAATTCGTGAAGATCGTAACTGTGGGCAGCAGAATCTTTGTTACAAGCTTTCAGCTTGCCGGAGTGCAAGGAGTCATAGTGGACTCGCCACAGAGCGCCTTTTCAGAAATAAAAAAACTAGCAGATGATCCCGAGGTAGGGCTAGTTCTTGTAAGTGATGACATCTCTGCACCAATTAACACCGACCTTACAAAACTTCGTGCAACAAAATCAAAGCCGCTCATCTTCTCGCTTCCCTCAGTTGGTTCTGCAAAGACCGAAGTCGACTATAGAAAAATGCTCAAGACAATTCTGGGAGTCTAGAGCCTGTCGTATTTTGACTCGTCTGCAAATGAATTCTTGGCAAGCTTTGGCCCCCTTTGTTTTGTGTATGTTCCAACATACGCAATACCACCTGCCACCATGCCAGCTACAAACATCAAACCAAAACCCGCAATTGGAATCTTGACTGCCTCCATGGTGTTTACTGCCACTTCTTCACCTGAGATAAAGCTGACAAAGCCTGCCCCTATGAATCCTGCAATGATAAGTAAAATTGTTGCCCCAGCTCCTCCCACATTCATTCCAATAAGCTGTGTCCATACAAGATATTTTGTTTTTCCACGGATTGGCTTGACAAGGTTTGATTCTAGATGGTTGTAAAAAATTGCAGTGATTGCAATTGATACAACAAGTGTTATGTACATAAAATATCCAAAAAAGAACCACTTGGATGCACCATCAAGTGACAGCGACAAAAATTCGATAAGACTCACATTGGAAAATACAACCTGCATCAAAATCAGTGCCACTGTTAGACCTATGATTATTGAACCCTGAATTATTGCAGACAGAACAAACCTATTGCCCCAAATGCTTGGACGTTTTTTGTCGGAGATCTCAAGGAATCTTTTTCGCTCCGATTCTTTTTTTTCCAGCTCAGCATAATCGTAGAATTTCTTCAATAAACGTGACTCTTCCTCATCAAAACTATCAGTGGGGTTATCCCAGCGAGACATCGATTCTTCTAAATCGATTTTTATAATAATCGATATTGTGTTCAATTCGAACGGAATGTTTGCGAAATTCTAGCAGTAGCAGTAAATGCATGAATGTACATATACCGTGTTTTTTGTACAAACTGTAAATGAAAGCTGCATTTGTGAGGGGGTTGGCCACCGTTTCAGTCGAAAATACCGACAAGCCAAGACTTGGGTCAGGCGACATCCTAGTCAAAATGCAGTCGTGCGGGATCTGCGGCTCTGATGTTGAAAAGGTGTTTGGAAAATATGGACAACCATCAATGAGGCTTGGACACGAGCCGGCGGGAGTTGTTCTTGATGTTGGCTCTGGGGTGTCCGATTTTAAAAAAGGCGATCGGGTGTTTACACACCACCACGTGCCTTGTTACTCTTGTCATTACTGCACTCATGGAAACGAGACAATGTGTCCCAAATATTACGAAACAAATCTTTTGCCATGTGGTCTGGCAGAAGAATACGTTGTTCCAGAATGGAATGTAAGGCACGGTGGCGTTCTCAAAATTCCTGATACAATGTCATTTGATGAGGCAGCAATGATAGAGCCACTTGCATGCTGTGTCCGGGCTTGGACCAAGTTTTCCTACAAAAAAGGCGATACGGCGGCAGTCTTTGGCGCAGGACCGACTGGTATGATGCATGTGATGCTTGCCAATGCAAACGACTTTTCCAAAGTGTTTTGCTTTGATGTAAACGATTTTCGCCTAGATTTTGCAAAAAAATTTGGCGCGACAACACTGAAGTCAGGCGATCCGCAGTCACTTGCGACGATCCAATCGGAGACCCAAAACCAAGGAGTCGATGTTTCGATCGTCGCAACAGGAAGTCTAAAAGCAGTATCTGATGCAATCTCTGCAACAAGAAAGGGTGGAACCGTCATGCTCTTTGGCGTTCCCTCAAAGGGCGCATCTATGGATATAGACATGAGCGTCGTTTATTCAAAGGAATTAACGCTGACTCCAAGCTACGCGGCATCGGACCATGACACAAAACAAGCACTACAGTTGATCACGTCTGGCAAAGTCGACGTCAAAAAACTAATCACGCACAGATACTCGCTTTCCGAATCACAAAAGGCATTTGAGCACGCACACACTGGCCAAGGTGCCATGAAGATTATCATCCACAATGAGTAACGATTAAGAAGGGTTCAAATTTTTCACAATCTACATGGACTGGGGATTAAAAAACAGGATAGCGAGCATACTCAAGCCAAACAATGGCAGAGGTGTAATGCTTGCAGTTGATCACGGTTACTTTTTGGGACCAACTGAAAAGCTAGAGGTACCAAAAAAGACAATCACACCACTTGTAAAATACTGTGACTCGCTAATGGTGACAAGGGGAATAGTAAGAACCTCAGTTGATCCAAACTTTCCAGTTCCAATTGTTTTGAGAGTTTCCGGCGGAACAAGTATAATCGGAGAGGATCTTTCAAATGAAAAAATCACCACCAGCGTAAGGGATGCAATCAGAATTAACGCAACAGCGCTTGCAATGTCTATTTTTGTTGGTGCCAAGTACGAGCACAACTCTTTGGTAAACCTTGGAAATCTTGTAAACGAAGCAGAAGAGTACGGAATTCCAGTTTTGGCAGTAACTGCCGTCGGAAAGGAGCTTGAAAAGCGCGATGCTAGATATCTGTCGCTTTCATGCAGAATCGCAGCAGAATTTGGAGCACACATGGTAAAAACATACTATTGTGAAGACTTTGAAAAGGTCGTAAACAGCTGCCCAGTCCCAGTAATCATTGCTGGCGGCCCCAAGCTTCCAGAGCGTGACGCACTTGCACTAACGGTAAATGCAATCAAAGCAGGAGCAGCCGGTGTTGATATGGGACGAAACATTTGGCAATCACAATACCCAATTCCGATGATCAGAGCAGTCAGGGCAATAGTCCACTCTAACTATAATCTTGATCAGGCGTATGACTTATTCAAACAACTCTGTAAGGACTATCCGGTTAGAAACAACGAGCAAAGACCTTCTGGTAACAACACTCAACAAAAGCCGCAACAAAGTAGACCGCCGCAAAATAAACCACAACCACAAAAACAGCAAACTCCACAAAAAAAGATGCAGCCAAAGCCACAGCAAAAGCAGCAAAAACCTCAGCCGCAAAAAAGACCAGAGGCAAAGCCACAACCGGCAGCTGCAACCGCTCAGGCAAAACAACAGTAAATTTAGTTAAGAAATTTTTGAGAGATGAATGTGAGCTATCTTCCAAGTTGGTTTTTTTACCAACACAAATGTAGCACGACCACCAATTGAGATGTGCTCTCCTGTAAATGCTTTGTTGTCAACTAGCATTCCTTTTTGCAAAAGCTCAAAGGCAACTACAGCAACATCGCCAAAGTTGCTTATCTTTGGATTTTTTATCTGGTAATCATAGTCTGAAATGCTGACAAATCTCAACTCCTCAAGTGCTACCGTTGTCTTGTAATCCTTTAGATCATATGGCGGTACATCAGAAAAGCTTGAAAAACTTGGATCGTCAAGCTGAATCGTCCTAAGTGGTGTTAGATCCTTTGTCTTGCCGCACTCAAAAAATCTCTCAATTATCGATATTATCTCCTCTCTGTCGGACAATTGCGTTTTTGCTTTACGATGATCCACTTAAAGTCCTTATTGTCATGGATAATTTGACCGTGCCAAGGTAAGCAATCTTTATATGATTAATTTTGGTCTTAGCTAGTGAACGTTATGATATACGGCTCGACTCAAGCACTTTTGGGACTGCTGCTAGTCGAGCTGGTGCTGTAAAATTATAATACAGCGCGCTTTTGTGGTGATTAATTTATGGAAATAATGTCAGGCGCTAAGGCACTAATCAAAGCACTGGAAAAACAAGGTGTAAAGGAGATCTTTGGGCTACCGGGAGGTGCAAACCTTCCAATGTATGACGAGTTGTACAAAAGCAATATTCGTCACATTCTGGTAAGACACGAACAGGCTGCAGCCCACATGGCAGACGGATTTGGACGGGTGAGCAGGAGGGCCGGTGTCTGCTTTGCAACATCAGGACCAGGGGCCACAAACATTGTTACGGGACTTGCAACCGCGCAGGCAGACTCGGCTCCGATGGTAGCCATCACTGGGCAGGTGCCATACAGCATGATTGGTCGCGATGCCTTTCAGGAAAGCGACATCATAGGAATTGCAAATCCAATTGTAAAATACTCGTACCAGCCAACAAAGCCCTCTGATGTCCCCGAGGTGGTAAAGAAGGCGTTTTACATTGCAGAGACTGGAAGGCCAGGCGCAGTACTAATTGACGTTCCAAAGGACGTGCAACAAAATGAAGCAAAAATGGAGTTTCCAGAAGAAGTCAAAATACGGGGATACCATCCGTGGACCGACCCAGACATAGAAGCAACAGAGCGGGCAATCAAGTTATTGTTATCATCAAACAAGCCAGTGATTTTAGCTGGGGGTGGTGTAATAATCTCGGCGGCATTTGCAGAATTGCAATCCCTTGCTGAGATGCTAATGATCCCGGTTGTTACCACATTCAAAGGAAAAGGGGCATTTCCAGAAAACCACCCCTTGTCGCTTGGTCCAATTGGAATGCACGGCCACGCAGAGGCAAACAAAATCATAACTGAGGCAGATTGCGTTTTAGCAATTGGAACAAGATTCTCTGACAGATCCGTTGGAAAATT